>NZ_JAGFPF010000330.1:0-1763 GCF_025962695.1 Candidatus Symbiopectobacterium sp. NZEC135
ATATCTGCTTCTTTTCGTTATACATGCGCATCACGTCACGCAAACGCCGGGCAAGATTTAATAGTGTTCCCCACAGTTGATCAAACATCGCGAAAAAGTCATTTAAATCTGCATCACTACCGGTCTTTTCCTTGGCCGCCATTACACCATCCATCTTTGATGATAAGACAGAGGAAAGGTGGCCTGGAGTGACGTTGACAGGAAATACGTCTATCGAAAGAGTATTTTGATTCATAAGCGTATTTTGGCTCATAACATATCCTCAGGCACGGTTACAGGCAATTTTGGCCAATACCGTACCGTAATCTTCCATTATTGAAGTCGCGTTGCTCACGGCGGTGCCACTCTGTTGCAAATAATCGCCAAGCTGTTTTTCCTGATCTTTTTTACGCTCCTGCGTCCAATTATCTTTAATATCGTTAATGCGTTGCATAACGATTAATTCTTCAATTTCTTTGCGCAAATCAGCGGCTTTCCATTGGGCAACACCCGATGTTATTTTTTGCCCACCGCTTAGCGCCAAGCGCGCCGTGCTTAACCAGGGAAAGGTGACATTTTTAATGATGCCGGAGGCTAGCGCTTTGCCTAACGAGACCATAAAACGTTTACGCAACGCTTTTTCCGCGGCGGCAGCGCCCTTTTCCAACACCTCTGTCGCCACATTTTTGAGGGCGCTTTCCAACGTTTTTTCTACAAGCTGTTCAATTCCCTGAGCGGTGGCACTGCGGCCCATGGTGCGTGCCAAATACTGACTGGCGTTCCCCTCCAACCTGGCTTCGAGCTCAGTGACAAAGCCTTTAGCCGTGTTTTCAGCAATCTGTTTGATCTGCTGACCCACCTCACCGCTATTTTGGCTTGCTGCCTCCACCAGCGTTTTACCCGCGCCGCTGCCCATCTCCTTTTCTGCCGCAGAGATCAAACCGCGAGCCACGTAGATACCACGGCAGATTTGCAGAATATCCAATCCCATCGCGACGTATTCGCACGTGCTCTGTACCGAACCTGCCGCGTGAATAATCGCTTCACAATCGGCTTTATTTGCCCCCAACCCCAAAGCAAACTCAGCGCCGCCTTTTACGATTCCGGCAGCCCCTGCCGAGCAGTAAGGGATACCAGCAGCAAAAGCGAGGGGATCTGCCGTTGCCACGGCTTCAACCAGTTTTAACACGCCGATACCAATCTCAATGGCGCTGCTTATCCAATCAAACACGGCGCTACACAGCGCGGATTTACGCACCTGATTCGCCTGTTCAATCGACTTGTTGATCTGCTCCTGGTATTTCTCAACCTGCTTATTGCGAAGGAAAGTTTGCAGCTCTGTGGCACGGTTCAACTGTTCACAAAGCGCCAGTGCGTTGCTGCTGGACACACTCATCACCTGCTGCGTCACCAGCATCGACAACAGCAGCGGGTCCATGTTCATGACCTCTTGCAGCGAGGCCGAGGCGGAGCCGGTATACCCAGCCGCCAGCAGCCGTTGCCAGGCAGCCTCTGCCTGCGGCGCGCTCACCGACTGCGCCGCGGCCCTCGGTTGACGTTCAGTTTCCGCGTTCTTTCCTGCATCGTCTTGCCTATCGTGCAGGCCAACAACAGCGCGTGTTGGGTGTGTGGTTTGCTTCATTGACGAAGAGACGAGCATCTCTTCACCATCATCATAGGGTAGCGGGTAATGCATCCCCGCTCTGGCTTGTACACTATCCATCAGGCTCTCCTGTTCGAGATAGTCCTTGCTCCGCTTGACGGCGTATCGCCTGTAATGACCG
>NZ_JAGFPF010000331.1:0-1763 GCF_025962695.1 Candidatus Symbiopectobacterium sp. NZEC135
ATTGACAATAACATCATCAAAAATCCGATTATTGTTAAGCTATTTTTAATAGTTAGATGATTTTTATCATCACGCACTATCTCACCAATTTTCATTGATCTTTTAACTGACAAAATGCCAATGATAGAACCAATTAATAGCTCACCAGCTCTGCCTGTGATAAGTGAATAGTAATTATACTTGGTTAAAAATGCTGATAGCGGTGACAGTTGCGCCAGTGAAAATGAGATGAACGCAATTAGCCCAAGCGTCACTAAAATTTTTGAACGATTAAATCTTAATCTAAAAAAAAAGAATAATAAAAAAGGCAGTGCAATATAAAACTGCTCTTCAACGGCTAAGCTCCAGGTATGTAGTATTGGCATATCTGTTGCCGATGAATCCCAATAGCCACCTGTATTATAAGCAAACCACATATTTTCCCAAAAGAAAGTGGTTGACTTTAAACTCTCCATAAACAGCGTGAAATCATTCGGCAATAACACATACCACGCTGCAAAAGTCGTGCAGAACATGACCACAAAAAAGACCGGTAAAATGCGGTTAATTCTTCTCTGATAAAAAGATTTAAAGCTAAACTCTTTGTTTAAGATGTCGGTGTAAATAATTTTAGTGATTAAATAACCCGATATTACAAAGAAAATATCAACGCCAATAAAGCCACCGTGAAGCCAGTGCGGATTTAAATGAAAAGCGATAACGGATAAAACGGCAATGGCTCGAAGGCCATCAATATCGGGACGATAGTTTATATTCATAGGATAAAATAAACGAGTGAAAAAAAAGGAGGGTCAATGTAAATAATTAGATTTCACTTTAACAGATGATTCTTAACGAATCTACTTTTTGTGAAAGGATATCGTTAAGAATGCGTCATTTTTTGATTTTGATAGTGGTTTGGTGCTGAAAAGGTATTTCGTTTTTGATTTGTTAACGTGAGGGAGCGAGTAACAAACCTCGTCGCTCGGCAATAATGTCGAGCGCATCTTCCAGCGTGAATACCAGATCAGGATGGATGGTCCAGGCATCGTTACCAGTCACCAGAAGAACGACATAGAACCCAGAGTCTTCGATCACGGCGTAAAACCCTTCCGGGCACAGTATGAGTTTGTCATTGCTAGCAAGTACGCAGATTGTCGTTCCTTGAAAATCTGTTTTGATCATCAGCGGATTTCGGCTCCTATCTCATGCATCTTGTTAACGACACGCTGTAACCCATCATCAGATAGTGCAAGCTGTGCCGCCATATAAAACAGGATATACCGTCAGTCCGTCGCGACCCGCCCTACGCACCGTTAACTTGCAATCTGGGTACCGCGCAGCCAGTCGGCGGCCAAACTCTTTTTGCAGCGCTTCAGCGGCACCGTTGGGTAACGTCTTCTCTTTGGCGATCGTGCCTTCGACTTTCATGGTGGGCTCGCATGTAGATATTAATTAACTGTTTTTATATACAGTAATTATCATGCAATGAGGAGTCAAAGTATTTCACATTCAGTGTAAAACACTTGTGTGTTTTATAATGATTAATTCAAATTAAAAAAAACTCAATTCATTGATAATTAATAAATTTTTAATTTAATGAAATAATTTATCGAAGGGCATACCATTCCTTGTGTTTCAGTGAATTCGCCATTGCGCCCCAAATATCGGACAGCACATTGACCGTAATCACCATCGCCCCGACCACCATAACCCCGGCGGAGATAGCGGAATAATCCTGCTGGCGAATGGCATCCACCAGCCAGCGCCCTATACCGGGCCAA
>NZ_JAGFPF010000332.1:0-1762 GCF_025962695.1 Candidatus Symbiopectobacterium sp. NZEC135
GTCGGACGCAATGATTTCCCCAGCTCGGTTATTTGGTACTCAACTCTTGGTGGAACTTCAGCGAACACTTTTCTGGTGACTAACCCGCGGGCCTCAAACTGCCGTAGCTGGCGAGTAAGTTCTTTTTGAGTGATTGGCTCTACAGCCCGCAGCAAATCGCTGAAACGAACAGGCTTATTTAATGAAATCAGACGATAAAGGATTGGGATCGCCCACTTCCCCGCAATCAGACTCACAAAACTTACCATCGGGCATCCTGCATCCGCCTCAGTTAAGGGCAAAATATTTTGTGTCATAGCATCTCCCGCCTCACGTCAAAGCATCCCATGTGGTTCTTTAGTATCCAAATGGTGCCTACTTCCCAAAGGATACTAAAGGATAAATAATTACGCCACGAATAAAACATGAGGTGAAACGATGGGCAGACTTGATGGTAAATATGCACTGATTACGGGTGGCAACAGCGGTATTGGTTTAGAAACTGCGCGCCAGTTTCTGGCAGAGGGAGCAAAGGTAGCAATCACAGGTCGTAGCGAACAAAAACTTTTGGAGATAAAAAAAGAGTACGGAGACATCACCACTTTTCTAAGCGATGCCGGAGATATCGCCCAACAAATCAGCCTGGCCGCAGCGTTACAGGAACAATGGCCGAGACTTGATATTTTGTATATAAATGCAGGCGATGTAACGCACAAACCGCTGGAGAACTGGGATGAGCAAGCATACGATCGTTTGATGAATACGAATCTTAAAGGCCCCTTTTTCCTCATTAGGGCGCTGCTTCCAATGCTTGCTAATCCCTCTTCCGTCATTGTTTGTGGCTCAGTGAGCGCGCGGATTGGTCTTCCACAAAGTAGTGCTTACGCTGCAAGTAAAGCCGCTCTTCTTTCTCTGGCTCGAACACTTTCTGCGGAGCTTCACCCCCGTGGAATTCGGGTAAATGGCTTAAGTCCGGGGCCTACTGAAACACCAGCATTGAACAAACTGAGTGGCGGAGCAAATGAAGATAAGCTTCGAGAAGAGATTCGAGCTCTGGTACCTATCGGTCGTTTAGGAACGCCGTATGAATTAGCTAAAGCGGCAGTTTTTCTTGCTTCTGATGAATCTTCATTCGTCGTTGGCACAGAACTGCTGGTTGATGGCGGGGTTGGTAATCTTTAGCTGAGTAACATGCCCGTAGGACTATGTGTCATTTATTAAATATAAAGGACGCACAGTCCTCTTCTGGCACGAAGGTGCCTGCCTGGAAGTTAAGTGGGGCAGCGATATGCGAGGAGCAGAAGTAAAATTTGACTGTTAGTTAGCACTGCGACTCCGAGATGCCTGTTAAACCAGTGGCAATTCACATCAATAGAAATGCCATGTTCGTGTCTACTGAGCTTTGTTGCCCAATCAATACATGAATGTACCCGTCTCCCACCCGCATTTTTACGCTGGATCGCCGGAGCAGTGCGTTTTATTCGCCATTTTTTCGCTGATCAAAGGTGGCGCGAGCACGCTTGATCGTTGCAAGGTTTTCTTCAGCCCACATCCACACGCCACAAAATGCAGCCCCCAGACTGAGACCCAGATCCGTCAACTGGTACTCCACTTTGGGCGGCACGACAGGATAAACCGTACGAATAACCAACCCTTCCCGTTCCATATCCCGCAGCGTCTGCGTGAGCATTTTCTGACTGATCCCAGCCACGTGTTTCGCCAGTTGTGTAAAGCGCAGTTTGCCCTGTTCAGCCAGTACCTCGAGGATCAGCATGGTCCACTT
>NZ_JAGFPF010000334.1:0-1762 GCF_025962695.1 Candidatus Symbiopectobacterium sp. NZEC135
CTGGCGGAGCAGGGGTTTGTAACGCTGGCGATCGACCTCTCCTTCTGGGGGGAAAGTGAAGGCAAGCCGGGTCATCTGGTTTCACCGGAAATTTATTCTGACGATTTCAGCGCGGCGGTCGACTACCTTAGCACGCAGCCGTATGTTGATTCTGACAATATCGGTGTGCTGGGGATCTGCGGCAGTGGCAGCTTTGTTATTAGCGCGGCCAAAATTGACCCACGTATGAAGGCGATAGCCACCGTCAGTATGTATGACATGGGCTCAGCGTTCCGCAATGGCCTCAATCATTCCCTGACGCCAGAGCAGCGTAAGGCCCTTATTCAATCGGCTGTCCAGCAGCGATTCGCAGAATTTAAAGGTGCAGAGAAGGCGTATATTCCAGGGACCGTGAATACGTTGGATGATTCAACACCGGCCATTCAGCGTGAATTCTTCGATTTCTACCGTACCGCGCGAGGCGGCTACACGCCGCAAGGCGAGAAAGAAGAGCTGACCACCAAGCCACTGTTAAGCAGCATCGGCAAATTTATGAACTTCTATCCGTTCAATGATATTGAAACGATTTCACCGCGCCCAATGCTGTTTATTACTGGCGATCGGGCACACTCGAAGGAGTTTAGCGAAGATGCCTACAAACGCGCGGGCCAACCGAAGGAACTGTACATCGTTCCTGGGGCGGGTCATGTTGATCTGTATGATCGTACTGACCTCATTCCATTTGAGAAACTGACATCGTTCTTCAATACCAATCTGAAATAATGATACACGCCGCACCGGCCAAGGTGCGGCGCATTTGCGCAATAGTCGGTTTGAAAGAAAAGCGATTGCTGCTACTACCATTGATATGATATTTGAGATATCAGTTGCGTGAACCGTTGGGATTGACGAGTAAAAACAGACCGTGTGAATCGGAGGCTTTGAAAGGTTTGGCGGATGCTTTTAAGTTGCGGATTTTTAGATCGTTAAGAGCCATTTGGGGGTCACTCCATTATCGAACCAATCTGACCCCAAATCTGACCACCACATTCTGCCGACACAGCGGGGAAAACGCACACGCATCGGGAAGGATTCTTGCGTTATTTTCTTGGATATAAAGTAAAGAGCAGACGCCCGAGGACATCTGCTTTTTTGAATTTGGCTCCTCTGACTGGGATCGCCTTTGCCAGTAACTGGCTAATAAGCAAGCTAACTCTCAATTCCCACCCTGTCAAGACCACCAGAGTGACCACTAAAAGCGAGGGTTGTATAAAATTATATAGATAGTGCTAGTCTAAGAATTGAATCGCTACGGGTAATCTAGACACTTTCGAGTCGTTGATAATACTGCTGTTCATATTCATTCGGCGACACCTGATTGCTAGAACCATGTCGACGCCTGCTGTTATAAAACATTTCGATGTAATCAAAAATATCGCTTCGGGCTTCCTCCCGCGTTCCGTAGATCCTTTTCTTTATCCGCTCACGCTTGAGAAGCTTGAAAAAACTTTCGGCAACGGCGTTATCATGACAGTTGCCGCGTCTACTCATGCTACCTTCCAGACCATGTGACTTCAGGAATGACTGCCACTCGTGGCTAGTATATTGACTGCCTTGGTCTGAATGTATCAACACCTGTTTTTGCGGATTACGCCTCCACAGCGCCATTAGCAATGCGTTCAGCACGATGTCCTTCGTCATTCTGGCCTGCATCGACCAGCCAATGATTTTACGGGAAAACAGATCGACCACTACCGCAAGATATAACCAACCTTCATGTGTT
>NZ_JAGFPF010000333.1:0-1762 GCF_025962695.1 Candidatus Symbiopectobacterium sp. NZEC135
GACTAAAATGAGTTCCAGCAAAAAAAACAAATAATGGTTCACTCCCTCCGTTATCAGCATGTTCCGTTACCTCATGCTGAGGGTTATGATATTCATCTGGCACCCCCTCATAGACAACATAAAGTTTATATTTCTTACCTGTTTGCTCGGTGACAAAATTTAATATATTTAAAGCCACATCTGCGGTTAGGTCAATATCTCCATCATTATTAATATTCAACCTTTCCCGATAAATACTAGCGCCCTCGCTCGAAATATCAATATCAGCGGCCTTAAATATGGAGATAATTGAGCAATTATTATCAGTTCCATCCGCAAACCCAATATCATAACATTGATCTACCCCTATTCTAGTAGCTTCAGACAATACACTTTTGTGCAGCACATCCTTTAAAGGCATTTCCTCTTCTATGCTTTCGTCAAATGGACTTGATTCTGACTCGATTTGAAAGCCACTTTTTATTGGTATTACGGCTTTTCGTTTACCCTGAACTTCACTTGCCTTCAACGCATAGCGCAGAAATTTTTCTTTTGCACTAATATTTTGTCCATCGTTTTCACTTAACTCATCGTCAGTATCCGAACCGATACAATCCAATACTGAAAAAGGAAAGACTGAAATACCGGACTCTTCCATTTTATCTAATGTTGTCGGCTCTGTTCCATAAGGGTTGACATAGTGGATTATAATTTTTGAGTTTTTATATTTTTTCGCCCAACAGATAATATCTTCAGTACACTCTTCACACGGGCTATTATTTATGGTTATTGTTATTTTCTTAGGTTCAGTTCTATTATTAATTAGAACCGAATCAATTTGTCGAAGTAAGATCATTTCTGCATGACCTCGATTATACTTACTGCCAGGTATATTACTTAGGTCAGATACATTACGAAGCTCAACATTAAAGCTATTTCCATCACTTAAAACCACTTGTGCAACAAGCGTTGTTACTGTAGTAAAAGAAAAATTTTTTATGGCCTGTCTTCTTTTAGTAACATCAACTATTCCTTTTTCCGAACTGCCCGTCGGTAATAAAGGCCTGTCAATATCTTCCTGAAACACATGCTCAAATGCTATTTTATCTGGCTCTATTTTTTGAAGATGACATCGTACCTGATTTAAGGAATACCACCCAGGAGCAGCACTTAGCTCTGCTATCACTTGCCTTATTTGGGCTTCTCTGCCTTTCCCTTTAATATGCAGGTATTGTGTAATCAAATTTTGCAATTGGTCTTCAGAGGCTAATTCATGCCTTTTACTTGTAGAATATTTTGATATAAATCTCTGTATAGGATTAACATTTTTTTCGAACTTATTTGGCGTTCTGGAAAGACAGGTGTCAGTTGCGAGAGGTTGGATATTACTGGACTCAATAACAGAGTTGTTTTCATTTATGTTCGTATAGTTCTTTATCACAAACTGCAAAGGCTGTATAGGCCTATTATCCACAAGCCCCAAACTTGTCTTCCGGTCACCTTTATTCTGAGAAGCAGCGTTGGCAACGGATCTATTCTTGTTCCTCTCCGTTTTTTCTATTTGTTTATACATATTCCAACCTTTTTTTTATTTTTGTCAAATCTTACAGGCCATTTATATTTATACGTAATATTTCAACACCCAAACTCATTATTACTTCACTACTTAATTAATAGCTATCCCCCCCAACGGTCTAAACGCCCCGTAACGCTTTAGCGCCCAACACATTAGCCTCATGCTCTAACGCCGGATGATCATTGACTGCCATTCCGGCAACCGAGG
>NZ_JAGFPF010000335.1:0-1756 GCF_025962695.1 Candidatus Symbiopectobacterium sp. NZEC135
AACTTTGAATGGCATGTGGTTTATCAGTGGTTCAACGAGAAAACCGTTCTCGAAGGATTGGCGGTGACCCTGGGCCTGACCGTTGTGGCCATGATCATCGGCGTTATATTGGGGCTGCTGTTGGCGGTTGGCCGCATGTCCAGCAATCGGTTGCTGAGCGGGCTTTCCAGCCTTTACATCTGGTTCTTTCGCGGCACGCCGCTGCTGGTGCAATTGATTTTCTGGTACAACCTTTCCACGCTCTTTCCACGCGTCTCACTGGGCATTCCTTTTGGCCCGGAGTGGATAAGCTGGAACACCAACGATCTGATTACACCGCTCACTGCCGCTATTGCCGGTCTGGCATTGAATGAAGCTGCCTATATGGCGGAGATCATTCGCGGCGGCCTGCTCTCTGTCGATAACGGTCAGGTGGAAACCTCACAGGCCTTCGGTATGAGCCGCAGCCGTGCGCTGCGCCGCATCATCATTCCTCAAGCGATGCGCGCCATTGTTCCGCCTACCGGTAACCAGTTGATCAGCATGATCAAAGCCACTTCGCTGGTCAGCGTCATCGCCATGGGCGATCTGCTCTACTCGGTGCAAGCCATCTATAACCGCACGTTTGAAGTGATTCCGATGCTAATGGTGGCAGTGATTTGGTATCTGTTTATTACCTCGCTACTTAACGTTGGGCAATCTGCCATCGAACGCTATTACTCCCGCGGAGAGCGTCGCCCGGCATCGGAAACGCGCCGCACGCCCCCCGCTAAAGCCAGTGCGTCCAGCAAGGAGGCGTCTTAATGAGCAAACTGCATTCGACCGCGACGGAAAATCCGGAAAAAACGCCATTGGTGCGCGCGCGAAACGTTCATAAATATTTTGGCGACAACCATGTGCTGCGCGGCATCGATCTGGAAGTGAACAGCGGTGAAACCGTGGTGATTTTGGGGCCATCGGGTTCGGGAAAATCGACCTTCCTACGCTGCATCAACCATCTGGAGGAGATGGATGAAGGCTATATCATGATGGGCGATGAGCAGATCGGCTATCAATTGCGCGGCGAGAAACTCTATGCCCTGTCGGCACGCGACATTGCGCGCCAGCGTAGCCATATCGGCATGGTGTTCCAGCAATTCAACCTCTATCCCCACATGACCGTGTTGCAAAATATCATTGAAGCACCGGTCGGTGTACATAAGCAGGACCGCCATGAAGCGCAGGCGTATGCCATAGAATTGTTAAAACGCGTTGGGCTGGAGCACAAAGCGGATGCCTATCCGCGCCACCTCTCTGGCGGGCAGCAGCAGCGCGTCGCCATTGCACGTGCGCTGGCTATTCGCCCGAAAGTGATGTTGTTTGACGAACCCACCTCGGCACTCGATCCCGAATTGGTCGGTGAAGTGCTGGCCACCATGCGCTCTCTGGCTGAACAAGGTTTGACCATGATTGTCGTCACCCATGAGATTGGTTTTGCACGCGAAGCGGCCGATCGGGTGATCTTTATGGATCAGGGCGTAGTGGTGGAGCAAGGTCGTCCGGACGATGTCCTGGTAACACCACAACATCCGCGTACTCAAGCCTTCCTGAGCCGTTTTATTTAACCCCCGCCGTCCTCGGCGTAGGCCGGGGACCGCTGGCAAAAGGAACGCGTTTAGCCTGTAAGAGATTCCCGCCTGCGCGGGAATGACGGTCATTACTCCCCTTTTTTGCATCCCGGAGGCAAAAAATGTGATTCATTGCACATGCCATTTCCCTCCGAGGCCGTTCTGACCAT
>NZ_JAGFPF010000336.1:0-1738 GCF_025962695.1 Candidatus Symbiopectobacterium sp. NZEC135
CCGAGTAGATAAACGGATAAACCAAAGCAAAAAAAGGGAAGGCATTGTATATGTTTGCCCTGAGCAGGGGCTTGAGCGATTTGCATAATTGCCTGACCTGTGCAATCAACGCGGCATCATAAATAGCAAAAGGCCGCCAGGTGTAGGTCAAAGAAGAAATCAGCAGGTCAAGAAACCGATCCTCATGTGCACGGTTGAGCAATGTAAAATTGAAGGACTGAATAAAATCGAGATTATCACTGTCGGCAATGACGTGCCCACGTCGCATACGGTGTAGGGCAATGCTCATGTACACCAGGAAATATTTTTTACTGTTATAGCCTAGCGTAACACACTGGCTCAGTTGCCTTTGGTAGAGATCGGCCGCGAGGGCAATCTCCTCCTTACACGCTGTGAGAAATTGCGTGGCAATGGATTTATTGATGGGTTCATTGGCTTTATGCGGTACCAATACGTTGTCATCGCCAATTTCGACTGTTTTAAGGATTGTCAGGCAGATGGTAATTCGCAGCATAATTTCGTCACCGTCCAGACGCGATCCCTGGCGGGGAATGGCAGTCATGGAGAGATGATTTGCCTGTAAAAAGGTATATAACGCCGGATTATCATTTTTTAAGGTGGTTGAGCTGACATTGAATTTTCGGTAATACTCGCTTTTATTCACCACGTCGTGCAGGCACAGTGCCACACTCAGGTTTTTGATCCGCTCTTCGGCGGTGGTGATATAACGATTGAAAGGGATTCTGGTCAGGAAATCGATGTATTGGCGATAGGTGATCGCGGTGACTATCGATTGTCCATCGATATGCAGATGATATTCAGGCTCAAGAAACTCGTTGATACCTTTAAGCGAACGCTTCAACGTCGAGGTTGTTTTGCCAAATTTTGACATAACATCCTCAATAAATACCGGGCTGTGTTCCTGAATATATTTTAGCAACGACAGGTCAAAGCTGTTCACTAGGCGTTCTCAAGTTCGAATCCGTATCAGTAATCTGAGCGTACAGAAAATAGCGGGATGTGTCTGTGAGCTGTGTGAATTAATGTTGCGCATTTGCCCCACGACCCTGCACATCCCCCCGAGGTGGCAATGGGCCGCTAACCTAAGCCATACCGTTGTGAACCATCACCGACAGATAGTTGCCACCCGGTTTATTTACGCTATGTGGCGTTTTCGCTGACTTTATCCAAAGGGTACTGCGGTTATTCTGGTAGGGGAGATCCAGACCACCCTCAGATACACAACAGCAGAGGAGAGTCATAAAATTAATACAAAAAGTAACTGTTATATTTCACTGGGATTAATCTGTACCAATAAATGGGGTTTTAAAAAGGTGAAGTAAATTTAAACTGGTCTATAATGTTGTAAATTTGTATTTTTTCGTTATTTTCTATCTAAAAATTAATTTTATTAAGTGTTTTATTCTTATTTTGATGTGGATTAGGTATTCTGGCTTATGGCTCTACTGTACTATTTATTCGTCATTTTTTGCACGCTATAATCCTTTCCCGAACCATTACCTATTAATTGTTATCTCGTCTATGCAAAACATTCCGGCTGTCATCCTGCCCGTCGGAGCAGCATTTTATTGTGTTAATTCATCGCTATTTATTCCGGCTGGAACGCGGAATAACCGCATGGTGTGATTTTTCATGCCGCGCTAGGAGTCTACCATGTTTGATGTTGTCGAACTGTCTCGGTTGCAATTCGCCTTGACGGCTATGTATCACTTTTTAT
>NZ_JAGFPF010000337.1:0-1743 GCF_025962695.1 Candidatus Symbiopectobacterium sp. NZEC135
CTGTGCCTGTGTCTGGGGTTTGAAGGGCGCTACCGGGTAATGGTGCAAGGACGTGAGGAGCTGGACCGTGTGGTGCGCAAACTGCACGACACGTTGCATCCGGAACCTGCTGCGATCCCTACGGTGTTTCACCAACATCTCGGGCAGCAGGCATCGCGCTATCGTCTGCGCAAACAGGTGTCGCTCAGCGTCCTGTTTCTCGGCCTGTGTGTCGTGCTGGCTGCGGCGTTCGGGGCTTACCACTACCAGTTGATTCACCAAACCCAGGATGTGCTACGCCAACTGGGCGAATTATTACAGTAACAGGAGCTGCACCGTGATTCGAATCGAACTGCCTACGCTGGTTGAACGTCTCAACCCTGTGTGTCGCCATATGCTGGAACAAGCGGCGGCGCTCTGCATACAGCATCAGGGCGCGGAAATCCGCATTGAGCACCTGTTGATGAACATGCTGGATACGCCGCTGTGCGACGTAGGCCAGATCTGCACGCGCGCCGACGTGGATGTGCAGGCCCTCGGGGCTCTGCTCGAACCAACCGTCGCAGACAGCGATTTCGTGGCGGCAGGCTATCCCTCTTTCTCACCGCTGCTGGTGGAGTGGCTGCAAGACAGCTGGTTGCTGGCATCGGCTGAGTTCCAGCACAGTCACCTGCGCAGCGGCGTGTTGTTATTGGTATTGCTGATGATGCCAAACCGGTATCTGTCGGCAGTCGCATCGCGCCCACTGGCACACATCAACCGTGAACTGCTGCGCCAGCAGTTTGATGAGTGGGTGAAAGAGTCATCGGAAACTCCGGTTGCTGTGAACGCGATGGCTGCAACGGAGCAAGCGGCAGCGGTGAGCGCTCAGCTGGGCCGCTATACCCAGAATGTGACTGAGGCTGCACGGCAAGGACAGCTCGATCCGGTGCTGTGCCGCGATCGCGAAATCGATGTAATGATCGATATCCTTTCACGTCGCCGTAAAAACAACCCGATGGTGGTTGGGGAAGCCGGGGTGGGTAAAAGTGCACTGATTGAGGGATTGGCCCTACGCATCGTTGCCGGACAGGTGCCGGAACGGTTGCGCGAGGTGGAACTGCTGACGCTGGATCTGGGTGCGATGCAGGCCGGTGCTTCGGTGAAGGGGGAATTTGAGAAGCGCTTCAAAGGTGTGATGCAGGAGGTCAAAGACTCGCCCCGGCCTATCATTCTGTTTATTGATGAGGCACACACTCTGATTGGTGCGGGTAATCAGGCTGGCGGACTGGATGTCTCCAACCTGCTGAAACCCGCGCTGGCTCGGGGGGAGTTGCGCACCATTGCCGCGACCACCTGGAGCGAATACAAGAAATACGTTGAGAAAGATGCTGCACTGTCACGCCGTTTCCAACGGGTCAACGTGGGAGAGCCGAGTGCGAACGAAAGCGCCGTTATTTTGCGTGGGCTGCGCGCCATTTATGAGAAAGCGCACGGCGTACTGATTGATGAGGACGCGCTGCATGCGGCGGCACACCTCTCCGCGCGCTATATCTCTGGTCGCCAACTGCCGGATAAAGCGATTGATGTGCTGGACACTGCCAGCGCGCGGGTTGCCATCAACCTCACCACGCCGCCTCGTGCTGTCAGCCAGTTGCAAACGCGCCTGCATCAGCAGGAGATGGAAATCGCACAACTGGAGCGCCAACGTCGCATTGGGCTGGGTGATACCGCTGAACGACTGGCGACATTGCGTACCGAGTGTGAAACCTGTGTCGCAGAGCT
>NZ_JAGFPF010000338.1:0-1739 GCF_025962695.1 Candidatus Symbiopectobacterium sp. NZEC135
ATGTCAATGAGTAACGAATATCAACCCATCAATTGTGATGATTACGATAGCCTTGAGGCTACGTGCCAGCAACATCTCACGCTGACGCTCGAGTTGCGCAGCGGAGAAACCCTCACAGGCAAGGCCAAGGATATTGTCTCGCGCAAGCAAGTGGAATATCTGGTAGTGGAAGAAAATGGCGCACTGCGAGAGCTGCGTCTGGATCATATCGTGAGCTTCAGTAATCCAGGCATCGGCAAAGTGGTGGTCAGTGAATCCTGACGCCTAAGAGCGCCAATGCTCAATACAACATTTCGCTAACGGACAACCCTGGTTGTCCGTTTTGCATCCACGACTAAATCGCTAATATTTGCTGTAGATCACGCGAAAAAAAATGTCCCCCAGTAAAAACCCGAGTGACAAAAAACCGCTCTCAGATAAATCTATCTATGAAATAAATCAGACAATCTGTTCAAGGGGGTTTTATGTGTATCGCTGGAATAAGTCTGGATCGCCAACTCTATTCAACGAACGACTACCAGCCATTAAACCAGGGTCAAAATGCTACCGTCATGGGGAAATCTTCGCAGACAAACCCCGATAAAGCCGTGTGGCCACAAAAATTACTGCATGTCAGTAATATCAGTAATACATTCACCAAAAAGAAATGGGAGAAATTCCCGGCATTACAGGCTGCGCTGATGGAAACGAATTATTCCCGACATTTTGCCAGTGACTCTGCCACCTATGAAAAGATCTTACAGTGCCAGAAAAAGTTACGCGAAATTGATCTTGAGGTTGTGGAAAAAATCTTAGCGCTGCACCATGACGAATCGGCTTCACATCGCATCACCCCTGAATTGAAAGAAAAAATAAAAGAAATTGAAGCCACTGCGGATTTGTTCTTCAATACCTTGTCAGACATCAGGAAGAGCGACAGAATCATCCACAGTGAAGCGTCTCAAAAATGCTTTTTCTCCAGGCGGGTGGTGTTGGGAATCGCCCTTACAATCGTCGGTATGGCGTTGGCAGCTACCGCATTTGTTCTGCCTATCGCTATTCCGGCACTGGCTATTTCAGCCCCGCTATTACTGGGTGCGCTACGCGGGTTGGGGTTGTTGGTTTCCTGCACCGATGGGTCACTGAATATTCGTGATGCAATAAATAAGTGCTATCAAAAGTCGAAGAAAACGGAATCCATTGAATTCGCTGATGCATTTTCAAAATTACACGATTATTTGAATGAGATTAAACTCATCGGTATAACCAGTTTGGCCACAAGAAAAGCGGAATTACTCAACGGGGGCAACGCGTTACTGCGTGATACATCAGAACAACAAGAAAGTATCCAGCAGGAAATCACGCGACAGTTAGAAGTGACAATACAGCCGTTACGAGCAGAAATAGAGAGATTGAGGCAGCAGCTCAACATACAGCCCCAAATAGTACCCGCTCACACCGAAACAGACTTACCCTTTATCGCTTTGCCCCTGCATGGGTAGTCAGTAGCCTGAGTAGCGCTGATAGATTCTGAATCAGCGCTACGTCATCCGCCACACTATCTGCCATACGGTATCATTTGCTGACGTATCCCCTTCCCGCATCACAAAGACACCAACAGCGGCGATCGGCTGCTGGTTATAATACACAATAGGAATTTGTTCGCGCTTCCACGGAGGGATCGCATATTCCTGCCACAGTTTTTTCGCAGATCGTCCGCCGCTGCGCCCAACAATATGCAGTGTCCCTTTCAGGCCAAA
>NZ_JAGFPF010000339.1:0-1738 GCF_025962695.1 Candidatus Symbiopectobacterium sp. NZEC135
AGTTTTGTTAAGCGTTTTACGCTGGCAGGGCATCAGGTTCGCGTGACAGGGCGTGACCTTAACAAAGCACAGGCATTAGCCGCGCAGTTTAGCGGTGCACAGGCGCTGCCTGCCACGGTTGCCGCGCAAGGTGCGCAGGTGATTGTGCTGGCGACCGCCTACGATGATGCGGTTAGCGCACTCTCTTCACTGGGCGATATCAGCGGCAAAGTGGTGATTGATATTACCAACCCGCTGTCGGCTGATTACATGAGCCTGACGCTCGGCCACAGCACGTCAGCCGCGGAAGAGATCGCCAAAGCGTTCCCGACGGCGCATATCGTCAAAGCGTTTAACACCACGTTTGCCCAGGTGGTAGCAGAAGGCCCAGCCTTTGTCGCAGGGCAGGTTGCGCCCGTGTTTTATGCCGGGGATGACGCGGAAGCCAAAGCCACTGTGCAGACCTTGATTGCCAGTACCGGCTTCAAACCGGTGGATGCCGGCACGCTGCGCAACGCCCGTTATCTCGAACCGTTAGCCGGTTTGAATATCTATTTTGGCTACGGCGCGGGGTTAGGCACCGATGTCGTTCCGGCCTGGCTGAGCCGCGCATAAGCAACAACTACTACATTGACGAAACAGGAGAATGGAATGAAAAAGGTACTTAGCGTCGCGATCGCATCGCTGTTGATGGCTGGGGTTTGCGCTCCGTCGTTTGCTCAGGATCGTCCGGCCGACATCATCAGCCCGATAGCCGATCAGATTTTGCCGAACAAGGTTAGCACCGCCGACGCGCGTAAAGCCGGGCGCGTGGCCTACGACAAGCCAACCCCCGAAAACACCATTATGCTGTTTATCGATCAGCAGGTGGGTTTGATGGCCAGTACGCGTGATTTCAATCAGGCATCCGGCTATAAAGCCAACGTGGTCGCGTTGGCCGAAATGGCGAAAGCGTTAAAGATTCCGGTGTTGATCACCTCGTCCAATGCGCAATGGCAAAACGGCGACACCCTGCCGGAACTGAAAGAGATCTTTAAAGATGAACCCATTTACCGTCGCACCGGGATCATCAATGCCTATGAAGATCCGTCATTCCGTAAAGCACTGGAAGATCTGGTGAAGAAGACCGGTCGTACCCACATCATCATTTCTGGGGTAACGCTGGGTACCTGCGTTGCCTTCCCGACGCTCGCCATGTTGAATGACGGCTATCAGGTTTATCCGGTGGTGGATGCCTCCGGTGCCTGGAGTAAGTATGAAGCGGATGCGGCGATGCAACGCATGACGGCAGCGGGCGCGCAGTTGGAAACGGTCTACGCGTTGGGGGCAGAGCTTCAAGCCGACTGGAAGAAACCTTCAGCCGATGCCATGTTGAAGCCCTTTATCGACGGATTGCCGGAATACGGCTGGATCGTGCAGAATTACTGGAACAACGCCAACAAACACACCGTGCCGGATCCGTTTGGTGTGGTGAAGTAAGCGGTCATTAACGGGTTCCCGCTGGTCGGGAGCCTCAGTGCGCTAGACCACTTCACAGGAGCCGGCTTCCCAGCGGTATCCCATGCCATAAACGGTGCGGATAAACGATGTCTGTTCGTCCAGTTGCTCCAGCTTGCGTCGCAGATTTTTGATATGGCTATCAATGGTGCGATCGGTGACGACGCGGTAGTCGTCGTAGAGCTTATCCAGCAGCGCTTCGCGCGAGAAAACCTTACCGGGCTCAGCCGAAAGGGTTTTCTGCAGGCGAAACTCTGCCGGT
>NZ_JAGFPF010000033.1:0-47436 GCF_025962695.1 Candidatus Symbiopectobacterium sp. NZEC135
GCCGGGGCAGAAACCAATAAGTGAGCGCTCGCTTACTAAATCAAAGGTGGGGAGTACGGCGTCGATTTCTGCCTGTGCGACCTGTAGTTGCGGCCATAATAGCGGCTGCGGGAGATCTTCAGCCCGGTGCATCTGGTCGCGCGGATAGGCCAGGGCGACATAGCGCTGCACCATCAGAGGAAACGCGGCTTTGTCCAATATCCGCACATCGTTAAGCAAGCCATAACGCATTTCGCCGCGCCAACCGGTACGCGTTGGCACCTTGGCAAAGAAAGGCACCAGCGCGGATTTAAACGAGTTCGGTAGCACATAGGCACGATCGTAGCCTTGCTCGCGCAGCGACACCCCTAAACGCCGACGTTCGCCCAACGCCAGCGCCCCGTGCCCGAGTGGCATCGCCAGCGCCTGACGCACTTCCGGCATGCGGTCCAACAGTGGGCGGCACCAGGCCGGTGCCATGACATCAATCTGTGCATCCGGGTATTGTGCTTTGAGCGAACGATACAGGCTGTGGGACATCATCATGTCACCCACCCACGATGGACCAATCACCAGGATTTTCATAGCGTTTATCTTTTATGTTCTGTTGCTTGGCGGCCAGAAAAATGCCATTGAAGGAGGCCATCCGGTGCCTGCTGCTTACCGGGAACGTGCGGCCATACCTGTGTGCGGCCGCACATTGTCGTGGCATTTACGCGGAGCGGTTTAGCCAGGTCAGGTAGTCGCTGACACCTTCAGCCACCGTTTTGAACGGCTTGTCATAGCCCGCCGCGCGCAGTTTGGTCAAATCGGCCTGCGTGAAAGCCTGGTAACGGCCTTTCAGTTTTTCAGGGAAAGGAATGTATTCCACCTGGCCTTTCTGGTGGAAATCCAACACGGCATCGGCCACGGCCTGGAACGACTCGGCACGGCCTGTGCCACAGTTGAAAATACCGGAAACACCGTGCTGCCAGAACCACAGGTTAACCGCAGCCACATCACCAACGTAAATGAAGTCACGTTGGAAATTTTCGCTGCCGGAGAACAGTTTCGGATTTTCGCCCTGATTGATCTGATTATTCAGATGAAACGCGACGCTCGCCATACTGCCTTTGTGCCCTTCGCGCGGGCCGTAGACGTTGAAGTAGCGGAAGCCGCAAATCTGCGAATCTGCCTGCGGCAGAATATCGCGCACGTACTGGTCGAACAGGAATTTGGAATAGCCGTAAACGTTCAGCGGCTGTTCGTATTGACGTTCTTCAATAAAATCGCTGGTGCGCCCGCCGTACGTGGCCGCGGAAGAGGCATACAAGAACGGGATGCTACGTTCCAGACAGTAGTGCAGCACGTCTTTCGAGTACTGATAGTTATTGTCCATCATGTACTTGCCGTCCCACTCCGTGGTGGAAGAGCATGCACCTTCATGGAAGATGGCATCAATATCGCCCAGATCGTCGCCTGCAACGATACTGGCGATGAAGTCTTCCTTGTCCATGTAATCGGTAATGTCCAGATCGACCAGATTGACAAACTTGGTGCCGTCTTTCAGGTTATCCACCACCAAAATGTCTCGATAACCGATGTCATTCAATGATTTAACAATGTTGCTGCCGATAAAACCGGCTCCGCCTGTGACGATGATCATGGGAGTAACCCTTGTAAATCTCGTGGGTGAAGCACCACGCTCCACACTATTTATGACTGCTATCATAACATTTCGTTGCACGACAGACAGTACACCATTTTGCGCTGCCGCAAGGTTTTACCGAGGCGGTGTGGCGGCATGTCGTGACCGCGCCAGCATTTTTTAGATTCTGTGGCGTTATCTTGTCACCGCGCTAAACAGGATTGATTAAGCTGAATACGGGCTTATACCAAGGAGTGACACCATGCCTGCATCGTTTTATCAGCGTCTGTCCGCTCAACTGATGGCGGCGCGAACCGACGGTCTGTTTAAAGAAGAAAGGATTATCACCACGGCGCAACGTGCGGATATCGAGGTGGCCGACAGCGGCCCTTTGCTGAATTTCTGCGCCAACAACTATCTCGGGCTGGCTGATCACCCAACCCTGATTGCGGCAGCGAAAGCGGGGTTGGACAGCCACGGGTTTGGCATGGCGTCCGTGCGTTTTATTTGCGGTACGCAAGACATCCATAAAACGCTGGAGAATAAGCTGGCGGATTTCCTCGGCATGGAAGATGCCATCCTCTATTCCTCTTGTTTCGACGCGAACGGCGGCCTGTTCGAAACCCTGCTGGGCGACGACGATGCCATCATCTCTGATGCGCTGAATCATGCCTCGATCATTGATGGCATCCGGTTGTGTAAAGCGCGTCGCTATCGCTATGACAATAACGATATGCAGCAGTTGGAAGCACAGTTGCAAAAGGCAAAAGCGGAAGGCGCTCGCACGCTGATGGTGGCGACCGACGGCGTCTTTTCAATGGATGGCGTGATTGCCAACCTGAAAGGTATTTGTGATGTAGCAGAGCGTTATGGTGCGCTGGTGATGGTGGATGACTCGCATGCGGTAGGGTTTGTCGGCAAGCAAGGGCGAGGTTCCCATGAATACTGCGATGTCATGGGACGCGTCGATATTCTGACCGGCACGTTGGGCAAAGCGCTGGGCGGCGCGTCTGGTGGCTATGTTGCCGCGCGCAAACCGGTGATTGATTGGCTGCGCCAACGCTCCCGTCCTTACCTGTTTTCCAACTCGCTGGCCCCTGCGATTGTTACGGCCTCCATTGCTGTGTTGGCGTTGCTGGCACAGGGTGATGCACTGCGTGAACAACTGTGGAAAAACGCCGCGCTGTTTCGCAAGCTGATGACAGCCGCTGGATTTACGCTGGCAGGTGCCGATCACGCCATTATCCCGGTGATGCTGGGCGATGCGCGATTGGCGCAAGATTTTGCGTTGGCCATGCAGCGTGAAGGGATATACGTCACCGGTTTCTTCTATCCCGTGGTGCCGCAAGGGCAAGCGCGCATTCGCACACAGATGTCGGCTGCGCACACCACAGAGCAGATAGAGCATGCCGTGGCTGCCTTTATCCGGGTTGGAAAACGCCTTGGGGTCGTCAGCTAATGGAGGGAAACGTATGAAAGCACTCGCCAAACTGAAGTCGGAACCCGGTATCTGGATGATAGATGCACCGTTGCCAGAGGTGGGTCACAACGACATCATGATCAAGATCCGCAAAACCGCGATTTGCGGTACTGATGTGCATATATACAACTGGGATAGCTGGTCGCAGAGGACCATTCCGGTTCCCATGATCGTCGGGCATGAATATGTGGGTGAAATCGTTGCCATTGGTCAGGAGGTCAGTGGCTTTCTGATTGGCGATCGCGTGGCGGGTGAGGGGCATATTACCTGCGGTTTTTGCCGTAATTGCCGCGCGGGGCGGCGTCACCTTTGCCGTAACGCCATCGGCGTTGGCGTGAATCGTCCCGGTGCTTTTGCCGAATATCTGGTGATTCCGGCGTTTAATGCATTTCCTATTCCCGATGGCATCCCTGATGAACTGGCCGCTATTTTCGACCCTTTTGGCAATGCCGTGCACACCGCGCTGTCGTTCGATATGGTCGGTGAGGATGTGCTGATTTCTGGCGCGGGCCCGATAGGCATTATGGCGGCGGCAGTGTGCCGCCACGTTGGGGCACGCCATGTGGTGATCACCGACGTTAATGAATATCGACTGGAACTTGCGCGCAAAATGGGTGTAACGCGTGCGGTGAATGTGGCGCAAGAGACGCTGGCGGATGTCATGTTGTCGCTGGGAATGCGTGAAGGGTTTGATGTAGGACTGGAAATGTCCGGCGCGCCAGCGGCGATGCACGCGTTGTTGCACGCCATGAACCACGGTGGGAGGGTGTCGCTGCTTGGTATCCCGCCAGAGCCGATGATGGTTGATTGGAATGAGGTGATTTTCAAGGGGCTGACGATCAAGGGAATCTACGGGCGGGAGATGTTCGAGACCTGGTACAAAATGGCGTCATTAATCCAATCTGGCCTCGATTTAACGCCGATTATCACGCATCACTTCCCAATAGATGACTTTCAGCAGGGCTTTGATGTGATGCGCTCAGGGCAATCTGGCAAAGTGATTTTGCACTGGGATTAACGGTATCGTAGCGCGCCCGAGGCCAAGGCGCGCTACGCCTTTATTTTTCCCCGGATGTTACCCAAGTGCGCCAGCGCTGCTCAATAAAATGAACGGGCGCACTGTCACGTAAGCTTTCCCCGATCAGCCTAAAGAAGACGTCGTTACCCACCGGCGCTAGTAGCTGCTTGATGGTACACAGTTGCGGTTTGCGGAACGGTTTGCGTGTCGGCTGCACAGGGCGAGGTTCATAAGGCAGCGTCTGGTAGTGCACCGGCTCATTCAGCAACTGACTGGGGCGCACCAGAACGATATCGGCATCCAACGTGGGCAACATCTGTTGCAGCACTTTGATAGTCGTGGGGTGCGGGTGACCGATGGCAATGGCAGAGCCGGTACGGCGCGCCAGTTGCACCGCACGATTGAACTGGGTACGAATATCCGCCTCATTCTGCGTATCGTCTAAAAAGACCTTACGTTTGATCACCTTGACGTGTGTGCCCGCCGCCGCCGGAATGGATTGGCTGCTGCCGATAGTCATGCTGTCGAGAAAGTAGAGCTGGTAAGCATTGAGAGCCTGCATCACCTTTTGCATACCGGATAGGCTGGAGGTCATAGCGCTGCCCATATGGTTATTTAACCCGACCGCGTAAGGGACGTTATTTACCGCCTGACGGATAATGCGTTCGATCTCTTCACTGCTCATCTCCGGGCGCAGTGTGTCTTTCTCGAGAGGCTGTTTTCCCATCGGCGCCATCGGCAGGTGGATCAATATCTCACGCCCTTGCTGGTGGGCCTTTACTGCCATGTCACGGGCATAGGGCGCGTTAGGCAACACGGCAATAGAGATGGCGGTTGGCATCGCCAGTATCTGATTTTCGTTGTGGGGCCGATAGCCGAAATCATCAATCACGATCGACAGCTTTCCCGCCATCGCCCATGAACTACATGCCAATAACAAGGTGAAGAGAAGCGGACGGCGTACTTTCCGTAACATCGGTATCAGCAAAATAGTTTCCCTGTTATTTCCCTAACCAAGGTTGTGGGTTGACGGCCTGACCTTGACGGCGGATTTCAAAATAGAGTGCAGGCTGACTTTGACCACCGCTGGTGCCTACCAGTGCGATCGGTTGTCCGGCTTTCACCTGTGCGCCGACCGACACCAGTGCGCTCTGGTTATAGCCATACAGGCTCATGTCGCCCTTGCCGTGCTGCAACACCACAACCAATCCATAGCCTTGCAGCCAATCCGCCATCAGCACGGTGCCATCGGCAATGGCTTTAACATCGGTGCCTTCTGGTGCCGCGATCACCAATCCCTTCCAGCGCAATTCGCCCTGCAATGGCTCGCCAAAACGGTGTTCAACCCGCCCTCTCACTGGCCAGATAGCCTGACCCGCGGGTTGACCCAACCCACCAGTGCGCGCCATAAGTGAACGCTCACTTTCTGAGGGTTGGTAACGGTTGCCGCTGCGCTTGGCTTGTTCTTCACGTTCACGCACCTTGGCCGCCTCACGCGCTTCGCGTTCGGCTCGCGCTTTGGCTTCGCGCTCAGCGCGGGCAATCTGGTCGCGCAGGCGTACTTCATTCTGTCGTAATTCTGTCAGTTGCTGCTGATCTTTTTCCAGCGAACTTTCCAGCGTGGAGAGGGTTTGTTTACGTTCACCCCGCGCTTGCTCCAACGCCTTTTGCTGCGTTTGCTGCTCGCCGAGCAGCGTTTTTTGCGTGGCTTGTTTCTGCTCTACCTGCCGTTTCTGCGCGGCGAGTTCGGTGCGGGTGTGTTGCAACTCAGCGATGTTTTGCTGGCGGGCTTCATTCAGATAACCAAAGTAGGCCAAAATGCGCTCGCTGCGCTGGCTCTCTTCTCCGCTGAGAATCAGTTGCAAGCCGTTGTGTTGGCCCTGACGAAAGGCGGCGTCTAATTGGCGTGCCAGCAACGCTTCCTGCTGCTTTCTTTGGTTTTCGAGTTTGGTGATGGAGGTTGCCAACGCTTTAAGCTCTTCGCTAAGTGTGGCAAGCGTTCCTGTGGTGTCACGCAGTTGGCGACTGGCCCGGGCGATGGATTGCTCTTGCTGTTGCAACTGGTTGAGCAGCGTGCTGCGTTGTTGTTTCTGCTCTTGAACGCGTTTTTCCTTTTCCGCGATATCCTGTTGCAGTGTCTTGAGCTGTTGCTGATTATCGGCAGCGAGCCCGAGCGTCGGCCACGCAAAAGCCCCAACGCAAACCGCGCTGATACCTATCGCGAGCAGCGCATGCAGCGGCGATTTGCCGAAGCGTGAACCCTGAGCAGGCACACTGCATGGTACTTGTGGCGAGACCACTGACGCTTTCTTATTCATAACGTGGGATTATTTCACGATGGGCAGCCCCTGACCAGTCATCCTACCGCGCTTTTCTCGCTCCGATAATGAAAGAGCATGTTGCAGAGGTGCGCATCTTGGGTAAGGTTTACACAGGATGAACTGCATCAAGCATAGATAAAAAGGGTGCAATACGCATAAAATGGCACAACCGTTAGCGGCGGTCGCTACGATTTTTCTGATTCATGCCACAGATAGAGTTACAGTTTAGCGGCTTACTGGTTGTTACAGGCTGTAATTACTGTACCGCATAGGTATACTCAGAAACCTTGATTTTTGTTGATTAACTGATTCGGGAGCTGTTACCCCCCATGCAAGAAATTATGTCGTTCGTAAGCAGGCATCCGATTATGAGTATCGGCTGGGTTGCACTGTTGGTTGCCGTTATTGTCATGACCGTGAAAAGTAAGCTTTCCAAGGTGAAAGAGATCGCGCGTGGCGAAGCCATTCAACTTATCAATAAAGAAGAAGCGGTTATCGTTGATTTGCGCAACCGTGATGATTTCCGTCGTGGCCACATTGCCAACGCCATCAACCTGCTGCCTAACGACATTAAGAATGGCAGTCTGGGCGAGTTGGAGAAACACAAAGCACGCCCTGTGATTGTCGTTTGCGTGAACGGTATCAGCTCGCGTGAATCCGCTGACAACTTGATGAAAGCCGGTTTTGAACGCGTGTCTGTTCTGAAAGATGGCCTGTCTGGCTGGAGCGGTGAGAATCTTCCGCTGGTGCAGGGCAAGTAAGCGCGATGGCGTAAGCCGAATGTCTTTAAAGCATGCCGTAAAGGTATGCTAGGTTGTAACCAGGCGCAGGTTCCCTGCGCGCATTGTTCGATTTTAAATGCACACATTGGCGTCCGCAGCCACACGATGAATGCGGCGCATTAAAAACGTTAACATTAAAGGTATTAGCCAACATGTCCGAACAAAACTCCGCCGAAATGACTTTTCAGATTCAACGTATTTACACCAAGGATGTCTCCTTTGAAGCGCCGAATGCTCCTCAGGTGTTTCAACAGGATTGGCAACCGGAAGTTAAACTGGATCTGGATACGGCGTCCAGCCAACTGGCGGAAGACGTGTATGAAGTTGTGCTGCGCGTAACGGTAACCTCGACGCTGGGCGAAAATACCGCGTTCCTGTGTGAAGTACAGCAAGCGGGTATTTTCACCGTTGGCGGCCTGGAAGGCACGCAACTGGCACATTGCCTGGGCGCTTACTGCCCGAACATTCTGTTCCCGTATGCGCGTGAATGTGTGACCAGCATGGTGACACGCGGTACATTCCCGCAGTTGAATCTGGCGCCGGTGAACTTCGATGCGCTGTTCATGAACTATCTGCAACAGCAAACGGAAGGGCAGCCCGCAGAAGGTGAAAACGGTGCTCAGCACCTGGATGCCTGATGAGCACTGCTAATGCTTCCATGACAGTGATCGGTGCCGGTTCATACGGCACCGCTCTGGCGATTACGCTGGCCCGCAATGGTCATTCCGTGGTGTTGTGGGGACACGATCCCGCGCACATACAGACGTTGCAGGCAGCCCGGTGTAACCAGGCGTTCCTGCCGGATGTGCCTTTCCCCGATACGCTGCACCTCGAGTCTGATTTAGCGCAGGCGCTGGCGGCGAGCCGCGATATTTTGGTGGTGGTGCCGAGCCATGTGTTTGGCGACGTGCTGCGTCAGCTAAAACCGCTGCTGCGTGCCGATGCACGCTTGGTGTGGGCGACAAAAGGGCTGGAGGCAGAAACCGGACGTTTGCTGCAGGATGTGGCGCGGGAAGCATTAGGTGAAGAGATTCCTCTGGCGGTGATTTCTGGCCCGACGTTCGCAAAAGAACTCGCGGCGGGATTACCCACCGCTATCGCGCTGGCTGCGACAGACAAAACGTTTTCAGACGATCTGCAAACGTTACTGCACTGTGGTAAGAGTTTTCGTGTCTACAGCAACCCCGATCTTATCGGCGTTCAGCTTGGCGGCGCGGTAAAAAATGTGATTGCTATTGGCGCTGGCATGTCCGATGGCATTGGCTTTGGTGCCAATGCGCGCACGGCGCTTATCACGCGTGGGCTGGCGGAAATGACGCGGCTTGGCGTGGCGCTTGGGGCCGATCCCGCTACGTTTATGGGGATGGCAGGGCTGGGCGATCTGGTGCTGACCTGTACCGATAACCAATCCCGTAACCGCCGCTTTGGCATGATGCTGGGCCAGGGGCTGGATGTACAAAGCGCTCAGGACCAGATTGGTCAGGTGGTGGAAGGTTATCGCAACACCAAAGAGGTGCTGGCGTTAGCGCAGCGTCATGGGGTAGAAATGCCCATCAGTGAACAACTGTGGCAGGTTTTATACTGTGGCAAGGCCGCGCGCGAAGCGGCGCTTACCCTGCTTGGTAGAACGCGCAAAGACGAAAGCGAGCGCGAATAATATAACGTTGTCCTTGAGGCCAACGGCGACGCTGGTCTTCTGGCGTTTTTTGGCTTTTATATCGTATGCTGGCGGCTACGCGCGTCTTTGGCGAGCGTGGCGGGCGATAACAATAAATGCAACGTGTCAGCGCATCGCAATGAACGGTGCGGCAGGGGAGTGAAGGCAATGTCGACTGATGAATTGGAATTGGTGTGGGCAAATATCAAAGCAGAAGGCCGGTCGCTGGCTGACTGCGAACCGATGTTGGCCAGCTTTTTTCATGCCACATTGCTGAAACATGAAAACCTGGGCAGCGCATTGAGTTATATGCTGGCAAACAAGTTGGCAAATTCCATCATGCCAGCGATCGCCATTCGCGAAGTGGTGGAAGAGGCTTACCGTGCTGACCCGCAGATGATTCTGTCGGCCGCGTGCGATATTCGCGCAGTGTGTCAGCGTGACCCGGCAGTAGATAAATACTCTACGCCGCTGCTTTATCTAAAAGGCTTTCATGCGCTTCAGGCCTACCGAATTGGTCATTGGCTCTGGTATCAGGGGCGTAAAGCGCTGGCCATTTATTTCCAGAACCAGATTTCGGTGTCGTTTGGCGTCGATATTCACCCGGCTGCGACCATCGGCTGTGGGATCATGCTCGATCATGCTACCGGGATCGTGATCGGCGAGACGGCGGTGGTGGAAAATGACGTGTCTATCCTGCAATCTGTCACCTTGGGCGGGACCGGGAAAACCAGTGGTGATCGCCATCCCAAGATTCGTGAAGGGGTCATGATCGGCGCGGGTGCCAAGATCCTCGGTAATATTGAAGTTGGGCGCGGCGCAAAAATTGGCGCCGGTTCCGTGGTGTTGCAGCCGGTTCCAGCACATACCACAGCGGCGGGTGTGCCAGCACGCATTGTGGGGCGTCCGGAAAGCGACAAACCCGCGATGGACATGGATCAATACTTCAACGGGATCAATCGGGGATTTGAATACGGCGATGGGATTTGAGTTTTTCCTATTGTAAGCCATTTTTTAAACGATTTTCCCGACTTATAGCGCATGCTATCGGAATATTCAGCTGGGCTAGGATATTTTCTTATAAGAAATATCTCAAATGCTGCCGCTTCACCGACAATTACACGCAATATGACGTGTGAATCCGTCATAATACCGCTTTGGACAGGCTTTCCCCATGGCCTGTTTTCCTAAACCAGACTTTCCCTGTCATGTGACAGTTCAGGTCTCGCAGCAACATTGATGGTTTACGAGAAGCAAAGATGTATCTGATGCGTGTGATGTTTATCCTTTTCCCTTTTCTGTTCTCGCTTCCTTCCCTCGCAGCCTCAACGGATTCCGCCGTGGACATGTCGAAGGAGGCTGTGCAGAGCAATGGGCAGGGCAGTTGGTGGCAAAAAGCCAAATTTAATCTGTCAGAAACCTGGTCGAACTCGTCAAGTCAGGAACTCTATATCCCGGCTATCACCTGGCATAACCGCTGGACTTACGACAAAGAGAAAACCGACAAGTACAATGAACGCCCTTGGGGGGCTGGCTATGGCGTGTCGCGTCTGGATGCCGACGGTGATTGGCACGGCCTATACCTGATGGCGTTTAAGGACTCCTTCAACAAATGGGAGCCGATCGGCGGTTACGGTTTTGAGAAACGCTGGACGCCTACCACGAATCCGGATTTCCAATTGGGTGCGGGCTTCACCGCTGGCGTTACTATGCGGGATAACTGGCACTATATCCCGATTCCGGTGCTATTGCCGCTGGTCTCGGTGAACTATCAGCGCCTTTCCTTTCAGGCAACCTACATCCCCGGTACCTACAACAACGGTAACGTCTTTTTTGCCTGGTTGCGCTGGCAAATCTGATTGTTTGTATATAAACCAAATGTAAACCGCATTGGTCGAGGATTATGCAGCCAATGCGGTACAATGGCCCCTTATCGTTTTTTGCTAGGGTGTCAGCGTGTTATTACTGGTCATTACCACCATTCTGTGGGCATTTTCATTTAGCCTGATTGGCGAATATTTGGCGGGACAGGTTGATAGCTGGTTCTCTGCCATGTTTCGTTTAGTGCTGGCCGCCGTGGTTTTTCTGCCATTTCTGCGCTGGCGAGGTTATTCAGCCAAAGTATTGGGTCTGTATCTGCTGATCGGCGTGATCCAACTGGGCGTGATGTACCTGCTGCTGTTCCGTAGTTATCTCTATCTCGATGTGCCGACCCTGCTGCTGTTTTCCGTAATGACGCCGCTGTACGTTACGTTGATTTACGATGTGATCAGCGGGCGGCACTTGCGTTGGGGCTATGCCTGTAGCGCGTTGCTGGCAGTATTAGGGGCCGTCGTCATCCACTATCATGGCGTCAGTGCGCATTTTTGGCATGGTTTTCTGCTGATTCAAGCTGCCAATATTTGCTTCGCTGCAGGGCAAGTGGGCTATAAGCGCCTGATGGAACTGCACCCGATGCCGCAGCACAGTGCGTTTTCCTGGTTTTATCTGGGGGCGGGATTGGTGACGCTGGTAGCGTGGGGACTGTTTGGCAACGTCACCAAGCTACCCACTGCGCCGATACAGTGGGGCGTGTTGGTTTTTCTGGGGGCGATTGTCTCCGGCCTGGGCTACTTCATGTGGAACTATGGTGCGACCAAGGTGGATGCGGGCACGCTGAGTATCATGAACAACTTTCACGTCCCTGCCGGACTACTGGTTAACTTCCTCTTCTGGCAGAAAACGCCCGACTGGGGGCGTTTTGCGCTGGGTTCGCTGATTATCCTTGCGGCCTTGTGGGTACACCAGCGCTGGGTCGTTCAGCATCCCGCACGAACGGCAGATGCGAACACGCGTGCTGGCGGGCAGAACGGATAAAGGCTTCAAGTACCGGCTGGCGCTGCTCTCCATCGCGTACCGCAGCGTACAGTCGGCTCCACAATCCCTCACCCAGCGTTTTGGTCACCACCAAGCCCTGACGTTCAAAGCTTTCAACCACCCAGTGCGGCAGTGCAGCAATACCCATGCGTGCCGCCACCATCTGAATCAGCAATAGGGTGTTATCCACGCTCTTTAGCGTTGGGCTGATGCCTGCCGGTTGCAGGAAATGACGCCAGATGTCCAGGCGCTGGCGCTGAACCGGATAGATCATCAGGATCTCATCGGCGAGATCCTCCGGTGAAATCGTCTCTTTGCTCGCTAATGCATGATCTGGCGCCAGCACTAGTCTCACTTCAAAATCAAACATCGGTGAATAGTGCAATCCACTGCGCGGCAAAATGTCCGATGTCATCACCAAATCCAATTCCCCCTGTTGCAGTGCCGGTTGGGGATCAAAGGTGACACCGGATTTGAAATCCATGTTCACCTGCGGCCACTGGCTGTGGAAATGCTCCAGAGCGGGCGTCAGCCACTGAATACAGCTATGGCACTCAATCGCCAGACGCAGCGTGGTCTGATGCGGCTCGTTGCAGGCCTGCAACGCCTGTTGAATCTGCGGCAACACCTGATCGGCCAATTGCAGCAGGATTTCCCCCTGAGGAGTAAAGCGCAGCGGTTGGCTCTTACGTACAAACAGCCGAAAACCAAGACGCTGCTCCAGCTCACTGAACTGGTGGGAAAGCGCCGATTGCGTCTGGTGAAGCTGCGCGGCGGCGGCGGCTAGCGAACCTGTGCCGCGCAGTGCTTGCAGTGTCCGTAAGTGTTTCAGTTCGATCATGAGAGTCCTTCACAATGACAGTGAATAATTTGCGCTTGTGCATTATACAGTACCTGTTGATTATGGATGTGTAAACATCTGGACGGCTAAATGAGGATCAACGATGGCAATTTTAAATCACACACTGGGTTTTCCGCGCGTCGGACTGCGCCGTGAACTGAAAAAAGCGCAAGAAGGCTATTGGGCAGGCAACCTGACTCAGGCTGAACTGTTGGAAGTGGGCAAATCGCTGCGTGCACGTCACTGGCAACAGCAGAAAGAGGCGGGCGTTGACCTGCTGCCGGTGGGTGATTTTGCTTGGTACGATCACGTTCTGACCACCAGCCTGCTGCTGGGTAACGTGCCTGCGCGCCACCAAAATGCCGATGGCAAGGTTGATATCGACACGCTGTTCCGCATTGGCCGTGGCCGTGCGCCGACGGGCGAACCGGCGGCCGCCGCAGAGATGACCAAATGGTTTAACACCAACTACCACTACATGGTGCCTGAATTCACCCAAGGACAGCATTTTTCCCTGACCTGGACGCAACTGCTGGATGAAGTGGACGAAGCGTTGGCGCTGGGCCACAAGGTCAAACCTGTGCTGCTGGGGCCGGTAACTTACCTGTGGCTGGGCAAAGTGAAGGGTGACGCGTTTGATCGCCTGTCCTTGCTGAAAGACATTCTGCCGGTGTATCAACAGGTGCTGGCAGAGCTGGCAAAACGCGGTATCGAGTGGGTACAGATTGATGAGCCGGCGCTGGTGTTGGAACTGCCTCAAGCGTGGCTGGATGCCTTTAAACCGGCTTACGATGCGTTGCAGGGCTCGGTCAAACTGCTGCTGACCACCTACTTTGACAGCATTGGTCATAACCTGGACACCCTTCGCGCTCTGCCGGTACAAGGGCTGCATGTGGATCTGGTGCACGGCAAAGATGATGCCGCTGCGCTGCTGGCACAACTGCCGCCTGATTGGCTGGTATCACTGGGTGTGATTAACGGTCGTAACGTGTGGCGTGCGGATCTCAGCACCTGGTTTGAACGCCTGCAACCGCTGGTGGGGCAGCGTCAGCTGTGGATCGGCTCTTCCTGTTCTCTGCTGCACAGCCCGATCGATCTGAGCGTGGAAACGCGTCTGGATGACGAAGTGAAAAGCTGGTTCGCCTTCGCATTGCAGAAGTGTGCTGAACTGTCGCTGCTGACGGCGGCACTGAACAGCGGTGAGGGCGCTGCACTGGTGGAATACAGCGCACCGATTCGTGCGCGCAGCACCTCAACGCGCGTTAACAATGCGGCAGTGACACAGCGCTTGGCTGCGATCACCGCACAGGATAGCCAACGTCAACATGCTTATCCGGTACGCGCCGAGGCACAGCGTGCACGTTTCAATCTGCCCGACTGGCCGACCACTACCATTGGTTCCTTCCCGCAAACCACGGAAATTCGTGGCCTGCGTCTGGACTTTAAGCAAGGCCGCCTTGATGGCAACAACTACCGTACCGGCATCGCTGAACACATCAAACAGGCGATTGTTGAACAGGAGCGTCTGGGTCTGGACGTACTGGTGCACGGTGAAGCCGAACGTAACGACATGGTCGAATACTTTGGTGAACACCTGGACGGCTTTATTTTCACTCAAAACGGGTGGGTGCAGAGCTACGGTTCACGTTGCGTGAAGCCGCCCGTGATCATCGGTGATATCAGCCGCCCAGAACCGATCACGGTCGAGTGGGCCAAGTATGCCCAATCCCTGACCGATAAGCCGGTAAAAGGCATGTTGACCGGGCCGGTGACCATCCTGTGCTGGTCGTTCCCACGCGAAGATGTCAGCCGTGAAACCATCGCCAAGCAGATCGCGCTGGCACTGCGTGATGAAGTGGCGGATTTGGAAAGTGCAGGCATCGGTATCATCCAGATTGATGAACCGGCACTGCGTGAAGGGCTGCCGCTGCACCGTTCTGACTGGCAGGCTTATCTGGCATGGGGCGTGGAAGCCTTCCGTCTTAATGCGGCTGTGGTACGGGATGACACCCAGATTCATACCCACATGTGTTACTGCGAGTTTAACGACATCATGGACTCCATTGCAGCACTGGATGCGGATGTGATCACCATCGAAACCTCGCGTTCTGACATGGAGCTGTTGGAGTCGTTCGAAGTGTTCGAATACCCGAATGAAATTGGGCCGGGCGTGTACGATATCCACTCACCGAACGTACCGAGCGTGGAATGGATTGAAGCGCTGTTGCGTAAAGCGGCGCAGCGTATTCCCGCCGAGCGCCTGTGGGTCAACCCAGATTGCGGCCTGAAAACGCGCGGCTGGCCGGAAACGCGCCAATCGCTGGCTAACATGGTTGAAGCGGCGCAGCGCTTACGCACAACCGAAGCTTAACCGCACGAGGTTGGTACCAAACGCAGGGCGTTTCTCCCTGCGTTTTTTTTGCTTATTTCACGCCGTACTGTGCAAACCACGCCAGCATACGCTGCCAGCCATCCTCAGCGGACGCTTGATGGTAGCTGGGGCGATAATCCGCATGGAAAGCGTGTCCCGCCTCGGGATACACCACAATCTCCGCCGTGGCGTTGGCGGCGCGTAGCGCCTGTCGCATCAGCTCTACCTGATCGAGTGGAATACTGCCATCTTCTGCACCGTACAAACCGAGCACCGGCGCACTGAGATCGGCGGCAATATCCACCGGATGTTTCGGCGTGGTCAGCGTTTTGTTGCCGGAAAATTTACCGTACCAGGCAACGGCGGCTTTCAACTGTGGATTGTGCGCCGCATATAGCCAACTTATTCGCCCGCCCCAACAGAAGCCGGTAATGCCTATTTTGTTGGCATCGCCGCCCTGCCGCACGGCCCAGTTGGTCGCGCGATCGAGATCCAGCAGCACCTGTGCATCCGGCACTTTACTGACCAATCCGCTTAACAATGTCGGAATATCATCATACTGATGTGGATCGCCCTGACGGAAATACAGTTCTGGCGCGATGGCGAGATAGCCCTGTTTCGCCAGCCGACGGCAGACATCCTGAATATGCTGATGCACCCCAAAAATTTCCTGCACCACCAGAATGATGGGGTAAGGTCCGTCACCTGATGCTGGTTTGGCGAGGTAGGCGGGAAGTTGCTCACCTTGGGACGGAATGGTGGTCTCACCCGCGATAATCCCTTGGCTATCAGTGAGGATTGTTGACTCGGCATGGGGCGTAACGGCACGGGTCATCGCCCGATCGGTCTGTCGGAGTTCTAGCGGTTCGGCCACTTTCATGGTGATTTTTCTCCTCTTGAGCATAAAAGGGATCATTGGTGTGACAACGCGCAATTTATAAGTGTATACCACTGTATTGGTTTCTTTTGGTAGTGAGATATATCACTGCTGTTAGGGTACCGATGCGCTAGGATAATAAACGGTACTATTTTGCCCACGATGAGGAGACGAGTATGTCTGAATCTGATGTGTTTCACCTAGGGTTAACCAAACAGGATCTGCAAGGGGCGACGTTAGCCATTGTGCCCGGCGATCCGGCGCGGGTCGAAAAAATCGCGCGGGAGATGGATAATCCTGTGTTTCTGGCCGCGCACCGCGAATTTACCACTTGGCGTGCGACGCTTGCCGGGCAACCGGTGATTGTCTGCTCTACGGGTATTGGTGGCCCTTCCACCTCTATTGCGGTGGAGGAGTTGGCGCAATTAGGCGTCAGAACCTTCCTGCGCGTGGGAACCACCGGGGCAATTCAGCCCGGTATGAATGTGGGTGATGTGTTGGTCACTACTGCTGCCGTGCGTTTGGACGGTGCCAGCCTGCACTTTGCGCCGCTGGAGTACCCGGCCGTGGCCGATTTTTCCTGCACCGCCGCGCTGGTGGATGCCGCGAAGGCCTCTGGTTTCCCACTGCATATTGGCGTGACCGCCTCTTCGGATACGTTTTATCCGGGGCAAGAGCGCTACGATACCTACTCTGGGCGCGTGGTACGGCGTTTTCAGGGCTCGATGCAAGAGTGGCAAAGTATGGGCGTGCTGAACTATGAAATGGAGTCCGCCACGTTGCTTACCATGTGTTCCAGCCAAGGGCTGCGGGCGGGCATGGTCGCAGGCGTCATCGTCAACCGCACCCAGCAGGAAACGCCGGATGTTGCGACGATGAAACTGGCGGAAACCGCTGCTGTTACGGTGGTGCTGGATGCCGCTCGCCGCTTATTGAGTGCCTGAGTTTTTCGCCACGAATTGCAAGGAGTTGTATGACATCATCAGCACCACGCCATCCCTCTCTGGTTGCGCTAGAGGGCGGCATCAATTTCCGTGATTTAGGGGGGTTGCATACCGCAGATGGGCAACGTATTCGCCCGCACAAACTGTTCCGTGCCGGCTCGCTGGATCAACTCAGTGCCGCTGATTGCGAGCACCTGGCCGGTGTCCCCGTATCGCATGTCGTTGATTATCGTGATCCTGATGAAGTAACGGCCAAGCCCGATATTCTGTGGGAAGGCGCGCATTATCACACGTGCCCCGCCAACCCGATTCGCCATGAGGTCACCGCCAGTCTAGAGTCGTTAGGTTCAGAGCGGCTCTCTGCATTTGACTCACAGGCCTTCATGCTGGAACTCTATCGGCGTTTACCGTTCAACAATCCCGCCTATCGTCAACTGGTTGCCCTGTTACAGAGGCCTGAAGAGGGTGCACTGGTACAGCACTGTGCTGTCGGCAAAGATCGTACTGGCATCGGCTCCGCTCTGGTGTTGTTTGCGCTTGGGGTGGATGAAAAAACGGTGATGGAAGATTATCTGGTTACGGACATCACCCTTGCGCCTTTTCGCCAACAACTGCTGACATCGCTTGCCGATACGCTGAATGAGAAAGCGCTGTCACAATTTTCCTTTGTGCTCTCGGTTCAGGAAGCGTTTTTGGCCACTGCGCTAAAGAGCATTAAGGAACAGTACGGTTCGATAAACCGCTGGTTGGCAACGGACTACGGGTTGGATGATGCTGCGCGCTACCAGTTGCAGCGTAAGTATCTGGTTGATTAAGCAGGTAAAACGAAGCTGATATCCCGCCTCAGTGTGAGGCGGGAAGAGAGGACCGTTGCGGTTAGCCTGTGTTACGCATACCGGCCGCCACGCCAGCAATGGTCACCATCAGCGCCAGTTCGACTTCCGGGCTGGGGTTCTCATGCTCACGCGAGCGGTGTAACAGCTCGGCTTGCAGCACGTTCAACGGGTCGGTATAAACGTTACGCAGCGCAATAGACTCGGCAATCCACGGCAAATCAGCCATCAGATGGTCATCGTTGGAAATCCGCAGCACCACGTTGATATCTGCCGCCAACTGGTCGCGCAGCTCTTTGCCCAACGGCCATAGCTTTTCGTCGACCAAACGCTGATCGTAGTATTCCGCCAACCACAGATCCGCTTTGGCGAACACCATTTCCAGCATCCCGATACGCGTGGAGAAGAACGGCCAGTCGCGGCACATGGTTTCCAGCGCTTTCTGCTGACCATTTTCCACGATTTTTTGCAACGCAGCGCCTGCACCCAACCAGGCTGGCAGCATCAGGCGGTTTTGCGTCCAGGCAAAAATCCACGGAATGGCGCGCAGGCTTTCTACACCACCGTTGGGGCGGCGCTTGGCCGGGCGTGAACCGAGCGGCAGTTTACCGAGTTCCAGCTCCGGCGTTGCGGCGCGGAAGTAGGGCACAAAGTCCTTATTTTCACGCACATAACCGCGATACATATCGCAGGATACGCGAGAAAGCTCATCCATGATGTCGTGCCATTCCGGTTTCGGTTCTGGCGGCGGCAGCAGGTTGGCCTCAAGGATCGCGCCGGTATAGAGCGACAAACTGCTGATGGTCACTTCCGGTAAGCCGAACTTGAAGCGGATCATTTCGCCCTGTTCGGTGACGCGCAGGCCGCCTTTCAGGCTGCCCGGCGGTTGTGACAGCAGGGCGGCGTGAGCCGGTGCGCCGCCGCGACCGATGGAGCCGCCGCGTCCGTGGAACAGCGTAAGTGCAATGCCTGCTTTCTCGCAGGTTTTGATCAGCGCGTCCTGCGCGCGGTATTGTGCCCAGGAAGCCGCCATCACGCCCGCATCTTTGGCGGAGTCGGAATAGCCGATCATCACCATCTGCTTGCCCTGGATAAAGCCGCGATACCAGTCGATACCCAGCAGTTGCTTCATCACATCGTCTGCATTATTCAGGTCATCCAGCGTTTCAAACAGCGGAGCGACCGGCAAGGCGAAGGGGCAACCCGCTTCTTTTAACAGCAGGTGCACGGCCAGCACGTCGGACGGCGTGCGCGCCATGGAGATCACGTAAGCGGCGATAGAACCCTGCGGTGCTTCGGCGATCACCTGGCAAGTATCCAGCACTTCTTTGGTGTCTGCGCTCGGTTCCCACTGGCGGGGTAACAGCGGACGTTTGGAACTTAATTCTCGAATCAGGAATGCCTGCTTGTCGGATTCAGACCAGCTTTCGTAGTCGCCCAGCCCCAGGTAGCGGGTGATTTCCGCCAGCGCTTCGGTGTGACGGGTGCTTTCCTGACGTGCATCGATACGTACCAACGGCACGCCGAAGCAGCGCACGCGGCGCAGGGTATCGAGCAGTTGGCCGTCGGCGATAATGCCCATGCCACAGGCATGCAGCGATTGGTAACACGCGTACAGCGGTTCCCACAGCTGTTCGTTGTGTTCCAGCAGATCGTGCGGACGCAGCGTGCGCTCGCCTTTCAGGCTGCCCTCAAGGTAAGTCAGGGTCGCGTTGAGCTGCGCACGCAGCGATTTCATAATGACGCGGTAGGGTTCCTGAACCTCTTCCCCTTCTGCGATACCGGCGCGCTCACGCAGCTCCGGTGTGCATTCCGACATGGAAAGCTCGGACACCAGCACCTGAATGTCGCGTAAAAACAGGTCAGCGGCTTTCCAACGGCTCAGCAGCAGGACGTGACGGGTGATTTTGGCGGTCACGTTCGGGTTGCCGTCGCGGTCTCCGCCCATCCAGGAGGTAAAACGTACGGGGACAGAATCTACCGGCAGGCGGAAACCAAAGGATTTTTCCAATTGCTCATCCAGCTCACGCAGGAAGGCTGGCACCCCTTCCCACAGGCTGTTTTCCACCACGGCGAAGCCCCATTTGGCTTCGTCTACGGGGGTTGGTCGGATCTTACGGATCTCATCCGTATGCCATGACTGGGCGATCAACTGACGCAGACGGCGCATGATCTGATTGCGCTCATAGTCGGCCAGATCGTTGTGATCGAGCTGTTTCAGGCAAGTGTTTACCTCAACCAGCTTATGAATCAGCGTGCGACGGGTAATTTCTGTCGGGTGTGCGGTCAGCACCAACTCAATGGAGAGTGTCTCCACGGCGTCACGAATATCACGTTCGCTTAAGTGTGCCTGCGCTTTCAGACGATCGAACGCCTGAGATAAAATTTCCGGGTTGCTGGCCGCTTCACCGTGTGGCGAAATAGAGTGATATTGCTCTGCGGTGTTGGTCAGATTAAGAAACTGGCTGAAGGCGCGTGCGACCGGGAGTAACTCCTCATTGGAGAGATTTTGCAGCGTGTTCAACAGCTCCTGACGATGCTTCTCATTGCCTGCGCGGGACGACTTTGACAGCTTACGGATCGTCTCGACCTTATCAAGAATACTCTCTCCTAATGCATCCTTGATGGTGTCACCAAGAAGTTTACCCAGCATGCTCACATTACTTCGCATCGCGGAATATTGTTCGTTCATATTTACCCTGACCCATCTCTATTTTTTGTAAGTTTGTTTCATAGAAAGACGCAAAACGCTACCTTCATCTAGCCACGCCCGGCGGGATTCGTCAATTGACGATTGGTTGTTTTATCACCCTGCCCGTTTTACCCCCCTGTTGTTGTACCTGCTTTTGTGTGGGATTGGCAATCGGTGAAATTTAATTACATCCGTGCGCAGATTAGGGGCGCTTATTACGCCCCTGGTTTCGCGTTTACCGGCAGAAATGTTGCACCATCTGGGTGATCAATTTATGCGTCGGAGCAATGAAGGCGGTGTCGATGTATTCATCCGGCTGATGGGCCTGTTCAATCGAACCGGGGCCGAGCACCAGCGTCGGGCACAGCGTCTGGATAAACGGTGCTTCGGTGCAGTAGTTCACCACGTCCGTTGGCACGCCCAGCAATTTCTCAATCACACCCACCAACGCGTGATCCACCGGGCACTCATAGCCGGGGATCGGCGGATGCAGCTCGCTGACGCTGACGCGTCCCGGCCAGCGCTCACTGACCGGTGCCAACGCTTCCGTCACCAGACCGTTCAAATCGTTTAACGTCAATCCCGGAAGCGGGCGGATATCCATATGCAACTCACAGCAGGCACAAATGCGGTTGGCCGCATCGCCACCGTGGATATGGCCGAAGTTCATGGTCGGATAGGGGATATGGAACGCGGCGTTGTGATAACGGGTTTGCAGCGTATTGCGCAACACCATCAGGTGGGAGATGGCATCGTGCATCAGTTCGATGGCGTTTACGCCGCGCGACGGATCGCTCGAATGGCCGGATTGTCCCTGAATTCGCACGGCGTTTGACATATGGCCTTTGTGGGCGCGAATCGGTTGCAGTGACGTTGGTTCGCCGATGATGGCGCAGTCCGGGCGTATCTGCGTGGATTCAGAGAAATATTTGGCACCCGCCATGGTGGTCTCTTCATCGGCGGTCGCTAGCACGTAAATCGGTTTGGCTAGCGTTGCCGGGTCGATATCGCGCAGTGCATCCAGAATAAAGGCGAAGAAGCCTTTCATATCCGCAGTGCCCAGCCCGTAAAGCTTGTTATCGTGTTCTGTCAGGGTAAAGGGGTCGCGCGTCCAACGGCCATCATCAAACGGCACCGTATCGGTATGCCCGGCCAACAGCAAGCCACCCTGACCTTGGCCGATGCGTGCCAGCAGATTGAATTTATGCCGCGTACCGGGCACGGGCTGTACCTCAACGTGAAAGCCTAAATCGGCAAACCACCCGGCGAGCAGATTGATTAATGCTTCATTGCTCTGATCGAGCGCCTGATCGGTGGCGCTGATGGAAGGCGTCGCGATCAACGCCCGATACAGCTCAATAAATGGGGGTAAATTCATCTTCACTGTTGACAGCCTTATGTTAGGATAGTATCAATATTCATGCATTTATTTTGAATAAAAATACAATAACGCGTAGCGAAAGGAAACTGTTTCTAACCCTTGAATGAGACATTACCTGATAGTCTACACCTGCAACGGTCGAATACCGTTAGCGGGTTTGGCGTTTTGTAGATACCCTGTTTTAACGACACTGTTTGTTTACATCATTTTAGTGGAAGGTATGCAGATCCCATGCTGAATACGTTGATTGTTGGCGCAAGTGGTTATACTGGCGCTGAACTTGCACTCTATCTGAATCGTCACCCTCAGATGAACCTTACCGCACTTGCGGTATCCGCGCAGAGCGTTGATGCGGGCAAACGCATTTCTGACCTGCACCCTCAACTGAAAGGCATCATCGATTTGCCGGTACAGGCGCTGACGGATGCCGCCGAAGCCGCCAAAGGCATCGATGTGGTGTTTCTGGCGACCGACCACAAAGTGAGCCACGATCTTGCGCCGGTGTTTCTGGCTGCGGGCTGCGTGGTGTTCGATCTCTCCGGCGCGTTTCGCGTGCAGGATGCTGAATTTTATCGCCGTTACTACGGTTTCGAGCATCAACATGCTGACTGGCTGGCGCAGGCAGTTTATGGCTTGGCCGAGTTTCAGGCGGAGCGCGTCAAGCACGCGCAGCTGATTGCCGTCCCCGGTTGTTACCCGACGGCGTCACAGCTGGCACTGAAGCCCTTGGTGGATGCACAATTACTCAACACCGACCAATGGCCGGTTATCAATGCGGTCAGCGGCGTGAGCGGCGCCGGACGTAAAGCGTCACTCACCAGCAGCTTCTGTGAAGTGAGCCTGCAACCCTATGGCGTGTTCAATCACCGTCACCAACCTGAAATTGCGACCCATCTGGGCATCCCCGTGATCTTCACGCCGCATCTGGGAAATTTCGCGCGTGGGATTCTGGCGACCATTACCTGCCGCCTGAAACCGGGTGTCAGCGCGCAGGATGTGGCGGAAGCCTACCACAATGCCTATCACGACAAACCGCTGGTGCGCCTCTACGATAAAGGCGTTCCGGCGTTAAAATCGGTTGTCGGCTTGCCGTTTTGCGATATCGGTTTCTCCGTACAGGATGAGCACCTGATTGTGGTCGCCACGGAAGACAACCTGCTTAAAGGCGCGGCGGCTCAAGCTGTACAGTGCCTGAATATTCGTTTTGGTTTCCCTGAAACCCAATCTTTGCTCTGACATAATCCTGAGGCACGAAAGCGATGAATCCGTTAATTATCAAACTGGGCGGTGTGTTACTGGACAGCGAAGAAGCGCTGGAGCGTCTGTTTACGGCGCTGGTTGCCTATCGTGAGCAATACCAGCGTCCGCTGGTCATTGTGCACGGCGGCGGCTGCCTGGTGGATGACCTGATGAAAAAACTGGCGTTACCCGTGGTGAAGAAAAACGGGCTGCGCGTGACACCGGCCGATCAGATCGACATCATCACCGGTGCGCTGGCGGGTTCAGCCAATAAAACGCTGCTGGCTTGGGCGAAGAAACACGCCATCAACGCGGTGGGGCTGTGCCTGGCCGATGGCGGCATGACCATAGTAACGCAGTTGGATGAATCCCTGGGCTACGTGGGCAAAGCCCAGGCGGGTTCTGCCGATCTGCCCAATGCGCTGCTGAGCGCCGGGTATCTGCCAATCGTCAGTTCTATCGGCATCACCGAACAAGGCGATTTGATGAACGTAAACGCCGATCAGGCTGCAACCGCACTCGCAGAGACGCTGGGTGCTGATTTGATCCTGCTGTCGGACGTGAGCGGTATCCTCGATGGCAAAGGCCAACGTATTGCGGAAATGACCGCGCAGAAAGCAGAGCAACTGATTGCGCAAGGCATTATTACCGACGGCATGATCGTTAAAGTCAACGCAGCGCTGGATGCGGCTCGCGCGTTGGGGCGCCCGGTAGACATCGCGAGCTGGCGTCATGCGGATCAACTGCCCGCGCTGTTTAACGGTACGCCGATTGGCACGCGGATTTTGGCGTAAATCTGTTAATCTGTAAGGCATTTCCGTTGGCCGTAAGGTAACGGACGCGAGCATGCGGGCCCGCCCGCATGGTTACAAGACATTGAAGCACATTGTGGGAGTATCGGTTATGGCGTTGTGGGGCGGTCGTTTCAGTCAGGCGGCAGATCAGCGGTTCAAACAATTTAATGACTCGCTGCGGTTTGATTACCGTCTGGCGGAGCAAGATATCGTCGGCTCTATCGGCTGGTCAAAAGCGCTGGTGACGGTCAATGTACTCAGCGAACAGGAACAGCAGCAGCTAGAGCAGGCGCTGAACGCACTGCTGGCTGAGGTGCAAGCCAACCCAGAACAGATTCTGCAAAGCGATGCCGAAGATATTCATAGCTGGGTAGAGCAGAAGCTGATCGACAAAGTGGGCGATTTGGGTAAAAAGCTCCACACCGGTCGCAGCCGTAACGATCAGGTTGCCACCGATCTTAAGCTCTGGTGTAAAGCACAAATCAGCGAACTGCAACTGGCGGTGCGCCAACTGCGTGTTGCGTTAGTGGCTACCGCTGAGGTGAGCCAGGATGCGGTGATGCCGGGTTACACCCATTTGCAGCGTGCCCAGCCGGTGACCTTTGCCCATTGGTGTCTGGCTTACCATGAAATGCTGGCTCGTGATGAAAGCCGCCTGGAAGATACGTTAAAACGTCTTGATGTCAGCCCATTGGGCTGCGGCGCGTTGGCCGGGACGGCCTATCCTATCGATCGTGAGCAACTGGCAGGCTGGCTGGGTTTTGCATCTGCTACGCGTAACAGTCTGGATACGGTGTCAGACCGCGATCACGTACTGGAACTGCTCTCTAATGCCTCGATCGGCATGGTGCACCTGTCGCGCTTTGCTGAAGATCTGATCTTCTTCAACAGTGGTGAATCCGGGTTTGTTGAGCTGTCCGATCGTGTGACCTCCGGTTCCTCCCTGATGCCGCAAAAGAAAAACCCGGATGCGCTGGAGCTTATTCGTGGTAAATCGGGTCGGGTGCAAGGCGCGCTGACTGGCATGATGATGACGCTCAAAGGCTTGCCGCTGGCGTACAACAAAGACATGCAGGAAGACAAAGAAGGGCTGTTCGACGCACTCGATACCTGGCATGACTGCCTGATGATGGCGGCACTGGTGCTGGAAGGTATTCAGGTCCGTCGTCCACGCTGCCAGGAAGCGGCGCAGCAGGGTTACGCCAATGCGACCGAACTGGCAGACTATCTGGTGGCAAAAGGCGTTCCGTTCCGCGAAGCGCACCACATCGTTGGTGAGGCCGTGGTGGAAGCCATTCGACAAGGTAAACCGCTGGAAGCATTGCCGTTGGCGGATTTGCAGAAATTCAGTGCCACCATTGGCGATGACGTGTATCCCATCCTGTCGCTGCAATCCTGTCTGGAAAAACGCGCGGCGAAAGGTGGCGTGTCACCACAGCAGGTCGCACAGGCGATTGCCGATGCCAAAGGGCGTCTGTAATAGCGATAGCGCTCTGTCACCTGTATCAGGGCCGGATTTCCGGCCCTTTTTTATTCAGCCAATGACCATAAGTTATAACGCAAGACGTCTCGCATTTTAACCATTTCACCGCCGACAACGATGCCGCTTTACGTTGGCCTGCGTTATTCTTTCTGGACATGCATACAGTATCAATTTACCTTGACGGACAGTGGCGATAACGAAAGGAATGCGACGTGGATATCACCCTCTTTTACGGTGTAGGCGGCGGGGCGGTCGGGGTGCTGGTGGGATGGCTGGTTGCCAGCCTGCGTTACCAGCAACGCCGCGCTCGGCAAGAAACGGAACAACGTATACAAGAGCAAGCGTTACAGCAGGCGCAAAGCGCGGTACGTGAACTTCAGCTCGCGCGTGATAAGGACGAACAGCGTCTGCGTCAGGATGATATGGAGCTGCGTCTGATGCACGGTAAACTTACTGCCCATCAGGAAAAGCTGCTGGTTATGGCTCGGTTGCAAGAAGAGTGCAACCAACTCAACCAGGAGCTGCGCGCACTGCGTGAAGCAAACGGTGCGCAGGAAGCAGAACTGCGTGAAGTCACCATCCGTCTGGAAGAGACGCGCCTCGCCGCTGAGGAAAAACAGCGTTTGTTAATCAACAGCGAGCAACGCTTGACGACACAGTTTGAAAATCTGGCTAACCGGATTTTTGAGCACAGCGGTCGCCGGGCGGATGAGCAAAATCAACAGAGCCTCGATAAACTGCTGACGCCGCTGCGGGAACAACTGGACGGTTTTCGTCGTCAGGTTCAGGAGGGGTTCGGCAGCGAAGCGCGTGAACGCCACACGCTGGCGCATGAAATTCGTCAGTTGCAGCAACTTAACGTGCAAATGGCGCGAGAGGCGGTCAACCTGACGAAAGCCCTGAAAGGCGATAATAAAACCCAGGGGAACTGGGGCGAAGTGGTGCTGGGACGCGTACTTGAGGCTTCCGGCTTGCGTGAAGGCCATGAATACCAAACGCAAGTCAGTATCCAGACGGGCGCAAACGGGCGCATGCAGCCCGATGTGATCGTTCGTCTCCCACAGGGCAAAGATGTGGTGATTGATGCCAAGATGTCGTTGGTGGCCTATGAGCGCTACTTTAACAGTGAGGACGACGAGGAACGCGCCAGCGCACTCAGCGAGCATATCGCCTCCGTGCGCGGGCATATCCGCCTGCTGAGTAATAAGGACTACCAACAGTTGCCGGGGTTGCGCTCGTTGGACTATGTGTTGATGTTTATCCCTGTCGAGCCTGCCTTTCTGGTTGCTATCGACCGCCATCCTGAATTGATCAGCGAAGCCCTGCAACACAACATCATGCTGGTGAGCCCTACCACGCTGCTTGTCGCGTTACGTACTATCACCAATCTGTGGCGTTATGAACAACAAAGCCGCAATGCGCAGCAGATCGCCGATCGTGCCTCTCGGCTGTACGATAAACTGCGTCTCTTTGTCGAAGACATGGCATCGTTGGGGCAAAGTCTGGATAAATCACAGGCCAGCTACCGGCAGGCCATGAATAAACTGACTTCCGGGCGTGGCAATCTGATAGCCCAGGTTGAAGGTTTCCGTTCCCTTGGCGTTGAGGTTAAGCGTACCATAAATCCCAACGTGGCAGAGCAAGCGGTGCTTTCTGCTGAAGCTGACGGTCTGGAAACGCTGTCTGAAACGATTCAAACAGATACCTCGCCTATGGGGGAACACGTGCAAGGCACGGATACAGAAATCTCGAATCGTCTGTGATGCGTCGCGTATGTTCACGTTTTACAACTTTATTCAGTGCATCAGAGCGGTGGGTTTTTGGGCCTGGTCTGTTACACTCTCCCCATTAAGGGGTAGTTTCAAAATTCGATGTTCCTCTTCGATTGTTGATGCGAAACGCGCACAGACACGCCAAGCTCGTGTTGCGCTAATGCTCGACAGCGCAATATGAGCGGCGAGTCCAGCCGATAGCGCGCAAAGGGGATTGACCACAATTCTGATTTGGAAAAGTAGGGCGAAGAACATGACTAACGATCCGGAGAAAACCACGCATTTTGGTTTTCGTACTGTCGATAAAAACGATAAAGAGGCCATGGTAGCGGGCGTATTTCACTCAGTAGCGGGAAAATATGACCTGATGAACGATTTGATGTCCTTCGGGATTCATCGTGCCTGGAAACGGTTTACTATTGAGTGCAGCGGTGTCCGTCGCGACCAGCGCGTGCTGGATCTGGCGGGCGGAACGGGGGATTTAACCGCTAAGTTCTCACGTCTGGTCGGTGAATCAGGGGAAGTGGTGCTGGCCGATATCAATGCTTCCATGCTGAAAGTGGGACGCGAAAAGCTCCGCAATTTGGGGATTATTGATAACGTCAGCTATGTTCAGGCCAATGCGGAGGCGCTGCCCTTCCCAGAAAACTATTTCGACTGCATCACGATTTCTTTCGGTTTACGCAACGTGACGGATAAAGACAAGGCGCTGCGCTCCATGTTCCGCGTTTTGAAACCGGGCGGCCGCTTGCTGGTGCTGGAGTTTTCCAAACCGATGTTGAAACCGCTCAGCAAAGTCTATGATTTCTATTCATTCCATGTCTTGCCACGTATTGGCGATATGGTGACCAAAGATGCGGGCAGCTACCGTTATTTGGCGGAATCGATACGTATGCATCCGGACCAGGAAACGCTGAAGGGCATGATGGTGGATGCAGGCTTTGACAGTGTAAACTACTTCAACCTCACGGGAGGCATTGTCGCGTTACACCGTGGGTTCAAATTTTAAGTTGTTTTATAGTGGGAAACGCTGATGCTGATAACGTCTGTGCTGACTGCCGCGCTGGAAACGGCGTTAAATAGCCTGCTTTTTCGCGAAAGTAGCTTGAAAGCGGCGCGCCAGCGACTACAGGGAAAAACGCTAAAAATTGTGTTAGCAGAACTGCCTGTGCCGCTGGTATTGGTCTTTGGTGAACACCGCGTTGATGTGGTAAGCCAGTGGGCTGACACGGCAGATTGTCAGTTGGAAACCCGGATACCCGTATTGCTCACGTTGCGCGATCGCCAGCAGCTTTCATCGCTGATGCGTCGTGGTGAACTGGTGATTGAAGGGGATATACAAGTTGTCCAACACCTTGTCAATCTGTTGGATTTGGCGGAGTGCGATCCCGCAGAATGGCTTGCGCCTTATACGGGCGACGTTGTCGCGCAAGGCATTGGTCAGACGGTGCAAGGTGCGTTTCGCGGTGCCGCCCGTTTGTTCGATCGCCAGCGGCGTTATTTGGCAGAAACCGTAACGGAAGAGTGGCGGCTTGCGCCGGGGCGTTTAGAAGCGGCCTGGTGGTATGATGAAGTGGCCGCGTTAAGTGATGACGTCGATACGCTGGCGGCGCGCCTGGCGAAACTGGAGTCCGCCGCATGACGCCAAGTGAACTGCTGCGCCTTTACCACATTATTCGCGTCATGTTGAGCTATGGGCTCGATGAACTGATCCCGCATTTGCGCATCACCTTACCGCTGCGGATCTGGCGTAAATTCCTGTTCTGGATGCCAAACCGCCATAAGGACAAACCGCTTGGTGAACGTTTGCGTTTGGCGTTGCAGGAACTGGGCCCGGTATGGATCAAATTCGGTCAGATGATGTCTACTCGGCGCGATCTTTTTCCGCCGGAGATTGCCGATCAGCTCGCTATCCTTCAGGATCGCGTCGATCCTTTTGACGGCAAACTGGCCCGCGAACAGATCGAACTTTCGATGGGGGGTATCCCACTCGAAAGCTGGTTTGATGATTTTGAAATAGTGCCACTGGCCTCTGCATCTATCGCACAGGTGCATACTGCTCGGCTCAAAACAAACGGTCAGGAAGTGGTTATCAAGGTGATTCGTCCTGATATCCTCCCTGTCATCAAGGCTGATATGCGGCTGATGAACCGTTTGGCGGGCTGGCTGCCGATGTTGCTGCCTGATGGGCGGCGTTTGCGCCCGCGTGAAGTGGTGCACGAGTACGAAAAAACCCTGCTTGATGAATTAAACCTGCTGCGTGAAGCGGCAAATGCCATTCAGTTGCGCCGTAACTTTGAGAGCAGCCCGATGCTCTATATTCCGGAAATCTATTCGGACTATTGCAGTGAGAACATGCTGGTTATGGAGCGTATCTTCGGTATCCCGGTCTCAGACGTTGAGGCGCTGAAAGCCAACGGCACTAATATGCCGTTGCTTGCAGAACGCGGCGTACAGGTGTTCTTTACACAAGTGTTTCGCGACAGCTTCTTCCATGCCGATATGCATCCGGGCAATATCTTTATCAGCTATGAACACCCTGAAAACCCGCAATATATCGGTATTGATTGCGGCATCGTCGGGTCGCTGAACAAAGAAGATAAGCGCTATTTGGCAGAAAACTTCATTGCCTTTTTCAATCGCGATTATCGTCGTGTTGCTGAACTGCATGTGGATTCCGGCTGGGTGCCCGCTGATACCAATGTTGAAGAGTTTGAATTTGCGATTCGTACCGTGTGCGAACCCATTTTCGAAAAGCCATTGGCAGAGATCTCCTTTGGGCATGTGTTGTTAAACTTGTTCAATACGGCACGCCGTTTCAACATGGAAGTGCAGCCACAGTTGGTCTTGTTGCAAAAGACGCTGCTCTACGTTGAAGGTGTAGGCCGTCAGCTTTACCCGCAGTTGGATTTATGGAAAACAGCCAAGCCTTTTTTAGAGTCGTGGCTGAAAGATCAGATGGGGGTTGCCGCTCTGATTCGCGGGTTAAAAGAAAAGGCCCCCTTCTGGGCGGAAAAATTGCCGGAAATTCCCGAGTTGATTTACGATGGTTTGCGGCAACACCGGCTGCTGCGCCACAGTGTGACACAACTGACAGATGAACTGCGCATGCAGCGAGCGCGCCAAAGCCAGTCGCATTATTTACTTGGCGTTGGCGCGACGTTGCTGCTGGCTGGGTTGCTCATGTTGGTGGGGCGTCAGGATCTCCCGGAAGTGATTTCGGCGGGGTTAATGGCAGCTGGTGTTGTGAGCTGGGTCATTGGTTGGCGTCGTACACGTTGAAGCAGATCATGACAGGCGCTATTAATAGCCGTATATAATAGTTACGGCTTTGACCTTATATGCCTTTCCGCCGTAGGAAAAAGGCGTTGCAGGAAACGTAAACCGAGCGCATCCTCTGGGCATGCATTCTCTAAGTAAGAATAATGCGCGGTGACTCGTTTTTGGACAAAATGCACATGCGAATGTTTGCGGTGTGAAAGATGATAGATAACTCCCCTTTGTAGAAAAGAGGTAATGGTATGGGTGGTATTAGTATTTGGCAGTTGCTGATCATTGCGGTGATAGTTGTGTTGTTGTTTGGTACTAACAAATTAAGAACGCTAGGTTCTGATTTGGGCGCATCGATTAAAGGCTTTAAAAAGGCCATCAGTGATGAGCAACCTTCGTCCGCTGACAGCGCATCTGCAAACCAGAATGAAAAAACACAGCAGGATGCCGATTTTGCGACGAAGTCCATCACGGAACAACAGGCTGACGTAAAATCAGAAGAAACGAAGAGCCAGCACAAAGAGCAGGTATAATCGGTGTTTGATATCGGATTTGGTGAGCTGATGCTCGTTATGGTGATCGGCCTGGTAGTACTCGGGCCTGAACGCCTGCCCGTTGCGGTTAAAACGATTGCTGGTTGGGTGAGAACGCTGCGCTCGCTGGCGTCTACGGTGCAAAATGAGCTGACCCAAGAGTTGAAGTTGCAAGAGTTGCAAGACAGTTTGAAGAAGGTGGAGCAGGCTAGCCTGAAAAACCTTTCTCCAGAGCTGAAAGCCTCTATGGACGAACTCAAAGAAGCGGCGGATGCGATGCGACGTGGTTATACGAAACCCGGTGACAGCGCCATCGCGCAGTTGGGTGAGGTTCCACATAAGCCGTTGGCGGATGCTGAGGCAGCGCATGATGGGGTTATCAGCGCCGAGCAGGCGTCTTCCCCAGCAGCGTTACCGTTTGTCGATCAGCCTGCCGCTGCACCCTCCTCATCCCCTATCGATGTGGCACCGCCTGCAGCAGTGCATCGCTCACCAGAAGTGCCTTCTGCAACGGCCGTGCCTGACAATGCGCCAGCCGCCGCTGCCGTGGCACCGACCGATGATGTACCCAATAAGCGCGCAGCATCTGCCCCGGCTGTCGCGCCTTCCCAACCCTCTGCTGATGAACGCTAGTCTATGGCCGTTGAAGATACACAACCGTTAATCAGTCACCTGATTGAGCTTCGTAAGCGCCTGTTATACAGCATTCTTAGTGTGCTGGGCGTATTTGTCGTGCTGGTTTTCTTTGCTAACGACATCTATCAAATCGTCTCGGCACCGCTTATTGAGCAACTGCCTGCCGGGGCCAGTATGATTGCCACCGACGTGGCCTCCCCGTTCTTTACGCCGATTAAACTCACGATGATCGTGTCGGTGTTTGTCGCCGCACCGTTGGTGTTGTATCAAGTCTGGGCATTTATCGCGCCAGCGCTGTATAAACACGAACGTCGCCTGATGATGCCCTTGCTGTTCTCCAGCAGCCTGCTGTTCTATGCGGGTATGGCATTTGCCTACTTTGTGGTGTTCCCACTGGCGTTTAGTTTTTTTGCCAAGACCGCACCGCAGGGTGTGCAAATCGCCACCGATATCAATAACTACCTCGATTTTGTGATGGCGCTGTTTATGGCGTTTGGCGTCTCTTTCCAGGTCCCTATTGCTATTGTACTGCTGTGCTGGAGCGGTGTGACCAACACGGAAGATTTGAAGAAGAAACGGCCTTATGTGCTGGTTGGTGCTTTCGTTGTCGGTATGCTGCTGACGCCGCCGGACGTGTTCTCGCAGACGTTGTTAGCGATTCCGATGTACCTGCTGTTTGAAGTCGGCCTGTTCTGCTCGCGTTTTTACGTGGGGAAAGGACGCCGTCAGTATGAGGCAGAAGAGCGCGAGGCAGAAGAAAGCAACGAAGGCCCATCGTCCTAAATCTTGTTGTTATCCCCGCTTAGGCGGGGATTTCCTCCAATCTGCATCTGCTTCCCTTCGGGATACGCTCTTCGGAGCGGGAGTGTCATTACCCTTCAGGAATGTCCATGTTTGATATCGGTGTCAATCTGACCAATAGCCAATTTGCTCACGATCGTGCTCGGGTCATTGAGCGTGCTCAAGCACTTGCGGTGAGCGGAATGATCATCACCGGAACCAACCTGCATGAAAGTGAGCAGGCTCTGGCACTGGCTCAGGAATACCCAGACTATTGCTGGTCGACGGCGGGCGTGCACCCCCATGATGCCAGCAGTTGGTCGACGGCGGTGGCGGAGCGAATTTCGCAGTTGGCGCAACAGCCTGCCGTTGTGGCGCTGGGCGAGTGTGGGCTGGACTTTAATCGCAATTTTTCCACGCCTGATGAGCAGGAACTCGCCTTTTCCGCGCAGTTAGCGTTGGCCGCAGAGCTGGCGTTACCCGTCTTCTTGCATTGCCGTGACGCCCATGAGCGCTTTATCGCGCTACTCTCTCCCTGGCTGGATAAGCTGCCGGGAGCGGTGCTGCACTGCTTCACGGGGACCGAACAAGAGCTGGATGAATGCTTGCGTCTTGGGCTTTCGATTGGCATCACCGGTTGGGTGTGCGATGAGCGACGCGGAATTGCACTTCGCCATCTGCTAAAACAGATTCCCATTGAGCGCCTGTTGTTGGAAACCGATGCGCCCTATTTGTTACCCCGGGATTTATCACCAAAACCTGCATCCCGGCGTAATGAACCCTGCTTTTTGCCGCATATCGTGCAGCAGGTTGCTGTCTGGCGCGATGAAGACGCCACTATGTTGGGGCAAAAAGTAGATGAAAACGCACGCCGGATTTTCCGGCTGCCATGATTCTGGAGAATAATTATGAGCAATGTTTTTCCCGGCGCTTTTCCCGGCCGTCGCCTGCGCCGTTTACGCCGTCATGATTTCAGCCGTCGCCTTGTTGCTGAAAATCAGTTGACGGTCAATGACCTGATTTATCCTGTGTTTGTGATGGAAGGTAAAAATCAACGTCAGGAAGTGCCTTCGATGCCGGGCGTATATCGCATGACGCTGGATCTGCTGGTGAAAGAGGCGGAAGAACTCGCCAAGCTGGGTATCCCGGTACTCTCACTGTTCCCGGTGATCGATACCGATAAGAAGTCGCTGAATGCCGAAGAGGCTTACAACCCCGAAGGGCTAGTGCCGCGTGTGATTCGCACGCTCAAAGATGCCGTGCCGGAGTTAGGGTTGCTGACAGACGTTGCCCTGGATCCTTATACCACGCATGGGCAAGACGGCATTATTGATGAAGACGGCTATGTGATCAATGACATCACCAAATCCGTTCTGGTGCGTCAGGCGCTGTGTCATGCACAAGCGGGTGCGGAAATCATTGCGCCAAGCGACATGATGGATGGGCGCATTGGTGCCATTCGCGCCGAGCTGGAAGCGCAGCATCTGGTGAATACCCAGATCATGGCGTATTCGGCAAAATATGCCTCTTGCTACTATGGGCCCTTCCGCGATGCGGTCGGCTCGGCAAGCAATCTGAAGGGGGGTAACAAAAAAACCTATCAGATGGACCCGGCCAACGGGGATGAAGCCTTGCAGGAAGTCGCTCAGGATTTGCAGGAAGGCGCAGACATGGTGATGGTGAAACCCGGTATGCCCTATTTGGATGTGCTGCATCGTGTGAAAGAAACGTTTGGCGTGCCGACCTTTGCCTATCAGGTCTCCGGTGAGTATGCCATGCACATGGCAGCCATTCGCAACGGCTGGCTTCAAGAGCAGCCGCTGGTGATGGAATCACTGCTGTGTTTCAAGCGTGCAGGAGCAGACGGCGTGCTGACCTATTTCGCCAAGCAGGTCGCACAATGGCTGCGTGACGAACAGCTCTCCCGCTAATCGTCCAATCCGCTCAGACCTACCCGTTCGCCGCTTGTGAGTGTTCTCACCGGCGGCGTTCTTTTTATCGGGTATGCCCGACTACAGCTTTTTGAACTGGCGATTATCGAGGCTTTGCGGCACCTGCTTGTTGAGAAAATTGAGCAGCAGCATGGAGCGCGCTTCACCGTCAGGTTCACTGTAAATTGCCTGTAACCCAGTAAACACCCCTTCGGTAATCAGCACGGTGTCTCCAGGATAGGGCGTTTGTGGATCGTGAATCATCTGCACCGGGTGTTGTGTCAGTTCGGTGATAACGTTCACAGGGATGACGGCCGGCAGCGCGCCGAAACGGATAAAATGGCTGACGCCTCGTGTTGCGGCAACCGTAGTGGTATGGATGCGTTCGGGATCGAATTCAATAAACAGGTAGTTGGGGAACAGTGGCTCACTGACTTCCGCGCGTTTTCCCCGCACGATCTTTTCCATTTTGATCATCGGGCTCAGGCAGTTAACGGCCTGGCGTTCAAGGTGTTCCTTGGCGCGCAGCAACTGCCCACGTTTGCAATACAATAAATACCAGGCTTCCATAATGTGTTGTGTCGATGATCTGTCAGTCGATGAGCATTGCCGGGAAGCATAACAAAACCCTGTGCGGATAAATAGCGGCATGAAGAAGCGACAGAATTGGCAAGAAACCTTATAATGTCGTTTTCACAGACTGCATTGACAATCAGCATGAAATATCGTGATTTACGTGAATTTCTCGCGCTTCTTGAACAGAAGGGAGAACTGAAACGCATTCGCCAGCCTGTCAGCCCCCATTTGGAAATGACGGAGATTGCCGACAGAACGCTGCGTGCGGGCGGTCCGGCGTTGCTGTTTGAAAATCCCACCGGTTATACCATGCCTGTGCTGTGCAACCTGTTCGGCACCCCGGAACGGGTGGCAATGGGCATGGGGCAGGATAGCGTAACGGCGTTGCGTGATGTCGGCAAGCTGCTGGCCTTTTTGAAAGAGCCTGAGCCGCCCAAAGGATTCCGAGACCTGATGGAGAACATGCCCAAATTCCGTCAGGTGCTCAATATGCCCACCAAACGGCTGTCATCTGCGCCTTGTCAGGAGCAGGTCTGGTCTGGAGACGACGTCGATCTGACCCGTATTCCGGTGATGCAGTGCTGGCCGGAAGATGCTGCGCCCTTGATCACTTGGGGCTTAACGGTTACGCGCGGGCCGCACAAGGCGCGTCAGAATATCGGTATTTATCGCCAGCAGGTGCTGGGTAAAAACAAACTGATCATGCGGTGGTTATCCCATCGCGGCGGCGCGTTGGATTTCCAGGAGTGGTGTCAGGAAAATCCCGGTCAACGTTTCCCGGTGTCCGTCGCGCTCGGTGCCGATCCGGCGACTATCCTTGGTGCGGTAACCCCAGTGCCCGATACGCTTTCCGAATACGCCTTTGCCGGGCTACTGCGCGGTTATAAAACCGAAGTGGTGAAATGCCTCTCCAATGATTTGGAAGTGCCCGCCAGCGCGGAAATTGTGCTGGAAGGGTACATCGAACCGGGAGAAATGGCGGCGGAAGGGCCGTATGGCGATCACACCGGCTATTACAATGAGGTGGATAACTTCCCGGTGTTTACCGTTACGCATGTGACGCAGCGTCAGGACGCCATTTACCACTCCACCTATACCGGACGCCCACCCGATGAACCTGCCGTCTTAGGGGTGGCGCTGAATGAAGTGTTCGTGCCGATTTTGCAAAAACAGTTCCCGGAAATTGTCGATTTTTACCTGCCGCCGGAAGGGTGCTCCTATCGCCTGGCCGTCGTCACCATGAAAAAACAGTACGCGGGTCATGCCAAACGGGTGATGATGGGCGTATGGTCTTTCCTGCGCCAGTTTATGTATACCAAGTTTGTGATTGTCTGCGATGACGACATCAATGCGCGTGACTGGAAAGACGTTATCTGGGCGATTACTACTCGCATGGACCCGGCTCGAGATACGGTATTGATGGAAAATACGCCGATAGACTATCTGGATTTTGCGTCGCCGGTGTCGGGGCTGGGTTCCAAAATGGGACTGGATGCCACCAACAAATGGCCCGGTGAAACGCAACGCGAGTGGGGGCATCCCATCAAGAAAGATCCTGATGTGTGTGCCCGTATCGATGCCATATGGGATGAGCTTGCCATTTTTAACGACAGCCCGCCACGTGCTTGATGAAGGGTGTGCCGCTGTTACTCGTTTTGCTTTTATCACCCTTAGAGGGAATGCATGACAACATTGAGCTGTAAAGTGACATCCGTAGAGGCGATAACGGATACGGTTTATCGGGTACGTTTGTTGCCGGAAGCCCCTTTCTCTTTCCGTGCCGGTCAGTATTTGATGGTGGTGATGGATGAGCGTGATAAGCGCCCGTTCTCGATGGCCTCAACGCCAATGGAACAGCAGTTTATCGAACTGCACGTGGGGGCCTCAGAGCTGAACTTGTATGCGATGGCGGTGATGGATCGTATTCTGAAAGAGCGCGCTCTGACGGTGGATATCCCCCATGGAGAGGCTTGGTTGCGCGAAGAGAGCGATCGTCCGCTGATCCTGATTGCTGGCGGTACGGGGTTCTCCTATGCGCGTTCTATCCTGCTGACGGTGCTGGCACATCAACCCGAGCGCGAAATTGCGATCTACTGGGGTGGGAGGGAGATCAAGCACCTGTATGATCTGACTGAGCTACAGGCTCTGGCGAGCCAACACGCGAATTTGCAGGTTATTCCTGTGGTTGAACAACCGGAGCAGGCGTGGCATGGCAGAACGGGTACGGTGCTCAGCGCGGTATTGCAGGATTACGGCACACTGTCAGGCCACGATATCTACATTGCAGGCCGCTTTGAAATGGCAAAAATTGCCCGCGAGCGCTTCTGTAACGAGCGTGGTGCGTTGATTGACCACCTCTACAGCGACGCCTTCTCTTTCATTTGAGTGCCTTGAAAAATAAGCGCCTTAAAAAACGTGCTGTTTCCGATGGAGTTCATCAACGGAGGGGAACAGCACGTGTGCTAAAGGTGCACCAAAGCATCTTACGTTGTGACCAGGCAGACCCGCACCAGCCGCAACGGGATGCGCTACCGATTACTTGAATTCGCAGGTTTGCACCGTCCAGCGCCGCGCCTGCTCGCTGATGGTGAAGCCTAGCCCCGAACGGTCAGAGACCCACATCCGGCCATCGCGCAGTTCCAGCTGTTCGTTAAACAGCGGGTTCAGCCATTCAAAGTGTTCCAGCCAGGGTTCGATGGGGTAGGCTGCGGCGAGGTGCAGGTGCACTTCCATCGCGAAATGCGGTGCCAGTTTCTTACCGTGTTTGGCCGCCAGATCCATGATTTTCAAAAACGGCGTCACGCCGCCCACGCGCGGAGCATCTGGCTGAACGAAATCGCAGGCGTTACCGAGGATCAACTGTTCGTGTTCCCGGAAACTGGTCAGCATTTCACCGGTGGCAATCGGGGTGTCCAGTGCCATTGCCAGGGCTGCATGGCCCTCGACGTCATAGGCATCCAGCGGTTCCTCAATCCACACCAGATTGAACGCCTCCATTTTTCTGCCCATACGGATAGCGGTTTCACGATCCCATTGCTGGTTGGCATCGACCATTAACGGGAAGTCATCGCCCAACGCTTGGCGCACGGCGGTGAGGCGGCGAATATCTTCTGCGGTATTCGGTTGGCCCACTTTGATTTTAATGCCGCCAATGCCATTTTCGCGGGAAATCACCACGTTTTTCAGCACCTGCTCGAGCGGCGTATGCAGGAAGCCACCAGAGGTGTTATAGCACTGCACCGAGTCGCGGTGTGCGCCCAGTAGCTTGGCCAGCGGTAATTTGGCGCGTTTGGCTTTCATGTCCCACAGCGCAATATCAATCGGGGAAATCGCTTGTACGGCCATTCCGCTGCGCCCGACGGAAGCACCCGCCCACAGCAGTTTGGTATAAATCTTGCCGATATCGTTAGGGTCTTCGCCGAGCAGATTATCGGCAATCTCTTTGGCGTGTGCGTAAATACCCTGGCCCCCCGCGCGTTTGGAGTAGCTGAACCCTACGCCCTCAAAGCCATCCCGGGTGCGGATTTCAGCGAATATGATCGCAACTTCCGTCAATGGCTTTTGGCGTCCCGTTAACACCTTGGCGTCACTCACGGGCGTTGCCAGGGGTAAAAAGGCTAAGGAGATCTTCACCTGTTCAATACGATCTCCGGTCTCTGCTGCGGTCGGGGTGTGTGCAGTTTTGGCGTAGCTTACGGCATCTGAATTGGCGTGTAGGGTCATGATGGCATCCTAAAATAAAATGATTGCGCTAACATTTTTAGATCGAACCTATTGTTAGCGCTATTATCACGCGTTGTTTTTGTATAATGGATCACAAATTAAGCAGCGTTGCTGTGTAATCAGCTGTGGCGGGTGAGGGCGTTATTGGTAATGGTATTAATGATATTATTTATATGTTAGCGCAATCATTTTGTGGTAAAGATCGTGCCAGTCGGGCTGGTGGGTGGAAAACCGTGCCACTATTCAGGATAATGCCAACGCCGGAAATCTGACCGTTGATAAGGAAACACGTCATTGAAAAGCGATAAGCGCACCAAGGGTAGCCAACCGCGTACGCCCACACTTGAGGATGTCGCCAGAGCATCTGGGCTGTCGCCAATGACGGTAAGCCGGGCGTTGAACACGCCCAAGCTGGTAAAGGCGGCGACCATCGACAAGGTGATGGAGGCCGTGCGCATTACCGGCTACATCCCCAACCTGCTGGCCGGTGGGCTAGCCTCTCGCCGCAGCAAGCTGATTGCCGTGGTGGTGCCTCAGATCAACAACGCCATGTTTGTCGATACCATTCAGGCCATCAGCGATGAGCTGGACGCTCGCGGCTATCATATGTTGCTCTGTGTGGCGGGGTATTCCGATGAAACAGAAGCGGAAATTGTGGCCACGTTATTATCACGCCGCCCTGACGGGGTGGTGCTGACGGGCATTCATCACACGCCGGAATTGCGCAAAATTATCCTCAATGCGCAGATTCCAGTGGTCGAAATTTGGGATTTGACGCCAACGCCGCTGGACATGCTGATTGGCTTTTCCCATGAGAAGATTGGTTTTGCCGCAGGAGACTATCTGCTGGGTAAAGGCCATCGGCGTTTTGGGTTGATTTGGGCTGCGGATCGGCGTGCTGCGCAGCGAAAAAACGGTTTATACGATGCTTTGGCGCACCATGCCGACTGCGCGCTGAGTGAAGTCATTGTGCCGTTACCCGCCTCGATGGCGGCGGGGCGTATCGGGTTACGCCAGCTATTAGCGCAAGGTGAGCCATTGGATGCGATAGTCTGTAGCTCTGATACCCTGGCACAGGGTGCGATCATGGAAGCGACGACACAAGGCATAGCGGTGCCGCAGCAACTGGCCGTGATGGGATTTGGTGATTTGGCGTTTGCTGCGCATAACGTGCCGTCGATTTCGACGTTGGGCGTCGACAGTTGGAAGATGGGCAAAGAGGCTGCCACGCTGTTGGCTGACAAGATTGAAGGAAAAAGCACGGAAAGTCCGATTATCGATATCGGTTTTACCCTGATTGAGCGCGATTCCGCGTAGCGAACCCGCTCAGCGCCACGCCGGAGAGATAACCGCTCCGACGTGCGCTTTGGCACATTATACCCGTTCAAACACCGTGGCAATGCCCTGGCCGAGGCCGATACACATGGTCGCTACGCCAAACTGCACGTCGCGCTGTTCCATCAGGTTGATCAGCGTGCCGGAAATGCGCGCGCCGGAGCAGCCGAGGGGATGACCGAGCGCGATAGCACCACCGTTCAGGTTCACCTTGTCATCGATGACTTCCAACAGCCCTAAATCTTTCAGGCAGGGCAGTGTTTGTGCCGCAAAGGCTTCGTTGAGTTCAAACACCCCGATATCCGTCAGTGCCAATCCTGCGCGCTTTAACGCCAACTGTACGGCAGGCACGGGACCGTAGCCCATAATGGACGCATCGCAGCCGACCACCGCCATCGCCTTGATGCGCGCGCGCGCGGTCAGGCCCCGCTCCCGTGCGCGTGATTCGCTCATGACGAGCATGGCGGCTGCGCCGTCAGAGAGGGCGGAGGCATTGCCTGCTGTCACTGTGCCATGCGCCGGATCGAAGGCAGGCTTCAGACTGCTCAGGCTTTCTACCGTGGTGTCGGCACGAATCACCTCATCATCGTGAAACGCATGCAGTACGCCATCAGCATCGTGGCCGACCGTGGGGACAATTTCATGTCGGAAGGCACCGCGTTGGGTTGCCTGCCAGGCGCGTTGATGAGAGCGAGCCGCGAACTGATCCTGCATGTCACGGCTGATGTGATGAATGCGTGCCAGCATCTCTGCCGTTAGCCCCATCATGGCGGCCGCTTTCGCCACGGTGCGGCTCAGGCCCGGATGAAAATCGACGCCGTGGTTCATCGGCACATGCCCCATGTGCTCCACACCGCCGATCAGGCACGTGCTGGCATCCCCCACCATAATGGCGCGAGCGGCATCGTGCAGTGCCTGCATCGAGGAACCACACAGGCGGTTAACCGTGACGGCGGGCACGGTCGGCGGAATCTCCGCCAGCAGCGCTGCGTTGCGGCCGATATTAAAACCTTGCTCCAGCGTTTGTTGTACGCAGCCCCAATAGATATCGTCTATCTCATGGGCGTCCAGCACCGGGTTACGGCTCAGTAAGCTGCGCATCATGTGGGCGGAAAGATCTTCGGCGCGCACCTGACGGAATGCACCCCCTTTTGAGCGTCCCATCGGGGTGCGGATGGTGTCGACAATAACAACGTTTTCCATATTCTGTGACCTCATGCCGATTAACCGAGAGAGATACCCGCGTGCGGTGCCGCTGGGGGATAGTAGCTGTCGTTACGCTCTGCAAGCTGTCGCAGGCCATCGGGGATCTGATATATCGCCCCAAGGGATTCCAGTGCATTAGCCTGGCGCGCATAGTCGCGGCTGCCCAGCGTATCGAGGTAGCGGCAGGCACCGCCGTGGAACGGCGGGAACCCCAGCCCATACACCAACGCCATATCGGCTTCTGCGGGGCTGGCGACAATGCCTTCTTCCAGACAGCGCGCGACCTCGTTAACCATCGGGATCATCATGCGGGTGATAATCTCTTGTGCGCTAAAGGTGCGACTGCCGTTGGCGACTTCTGACAGCAGCGCATCGACGTTTTTATCCTGCTCTTTTACCGGTTTGCCTTTTTTATCGGGCGTATAACGATAAAACCCTTGTCCGTTTTTCTGGCCGTAGCGCTGCTGTTCGAACAGCACATCAATTGCGTCACGTTCGGTTTTCTGCATACGTTGCGGGAAACCTTGTGCCATAACGGCTTGAGCATGGTGTGCGGTATCGATACCGACCACGTCCAGTAAGTAGGCCGGTCCCATCGGCCAGCCGAATTGCTTCTCCATCACGCTGTCTATCTGGCGGAAGTCAGCGCCATCGCGCAGTAACAAGCTGAAAGCGGCAAAGTAGGGGAACAGCACGCGGTTGACGAAAAAACCGGGGCAATCGTTAACCACGACGGGGGTTTTGCCCATCTTGCTGGCGTAGGCCACCACGCGTGCGATGGTATCGTCGCTGGTTTGTGGTCCACGGATGATTTCCACCAATGGCATACGGTGCACCGGATTAAAGAAGTGCATGCCGCAGAAACGCTCAGGATGTTGCAAGGCGTTTGCCAGCAAGGCGATGGGGATCGTTGACGTATTGGAGGCCAGGATGGCGTTTTCACCAAGGTGGGTTTCCGTTTGCGCCAGCACTTCCCCCTTCACTTTGGGGTTTTCCACCACCGCTTCCACCACGATATCGATATCCGCAAAGCGGCCATAATCAAGCGTTGGCTGAATGTGGCTCAGGATCTCCGCCATTTTCAAACCGTCCAGTTTGCCGCGCGTCAACTGGCCGTTGAGCAATTTCGCAGCCTCCTTCATGCCCACTGATAGCGCTTTGTCGTTGATGTCTTTCATCACAATCGGCACGCCCTTGTAGGCAGACTGATAAGCAATGCCGCCACCCATAATGCCCGCGCCCAGCACGGCGGCCTGCTTCGGTACGGATACTGCACCTGACAGTTTCTTGGCCTTCCCCTTAACATACTGATCGTTGAGGAAAATACCGACCAGAGCACGTGCCGCTGACGTTGCCGTGAGCGTCACAAAATTCTGTGTCTCGATGCGCAATGCATCATCGCGCGTCATTCCCGCCGCGGCTTCAACGGTTTTGACTGCGGTCAAGGGGGCGGGATAATGTTTACCGGCGGTTTGTGCCACCACCGCTTTGGCCATGGTAAAGCTCATTGCTGCTTCTATCGCATTGAGCTTGAGTGGTTCCCGCTTCGGCTTGCGGTAGGACAACCAGTTAATCTGACCGGAAATGGCCTGACGCAGAACGTCTGCTCCCGCTGCCGCCAATTTTTCATCAGGCACCACCGCCTGAACCAGGCCGATTTTCAACGCTTCTGACGCATCGATGTCTTTTCCTGCGGCAATGATTTCCAGCGCGCTGTCAGCACCCAGCAGGCGCGGCAGGCGTACGGAGCCGCCAAAGCCGGGCATGATACCGAGTTTGACTTCTGGCAGACCGATGCGCGTGGACGGTGTGACGATACGGATATCCACCGCCAGAGCACATTCACAGCCGCCGCCAAGGGCATAGCCGTTAATGGCCGCAACCGTCGGCACTGGCAGATCTTCAAGACGATTGAAGATACGGTTGGCCTGTTCTAACCAGGTTTGAAGATGCTCGCGTGGGGCCGCGAACAGCGACAAGAATTCGGTAATATCAGCACCGACGATAAACGCCGGTTTGTCCGAGCGCAGTAGCAAGCCTTGCAGGCCTTCCAACTGCTCAAGCACGGTCAACGCGTTGCCCAGGCTGGCAACGGTTTTGGTATCCAGGGTATTCACCGAACCGGGAGAGGCAAAGACCAGCTCCGCGATCCCTTCCTCTAACCAGCGCACGTAGAGCGTTTCACTTTGATAAAGCATAGCGATCTCCAGAAACCGTATAATGATCTGGTACGACCAGATGAATGGATTGTGGTCGAATGTTAAATAAATGCAAATAAAAGATTAATTATTTGCCATTTCGATCACAAAGCGCTCGTCGCTACCCTCCGGCGATCACTGTGATACACTGAGCGTATCTTGCTGTGGTTAATGAGGATCTTCATGGAAAAGCTGGCATCTTTGTTCCACCAGCATCTGGCGACGATGCAACAGCACGCGCAAAACGTACTGACGCAGCATCAGCTTGATGCGGTGTTAATTCATTCCGGGGAGCCCCTGACGCGTTTTTTAGACGATCGGGAATATCCCTTCAGCGTTAACCCTCAGTTCAAAGCCTGGGTTCCAGTGACCCACGTGCCCCATTGCTGGCTGTGGGTAGATGGGGTTAACAAACCCCGACTGTGGTTCTATTCTCCGGTCGATTATTGGCATAACGTTGCGCCATTGCCGGAGAGTTTTTGGACCAAAGACATCGACGTGAATGTGTTGCGTAACGCGGACGAGATTGGTGCGCTGTTGCCAGCGGCACGCGAGCGTGTGGCTTATCTTGGTTATGTGCCCGAACGTGCGCTGTCTCTGGGTATTGCCCCGCAGCATATCAACCCGAAAGCCGTACTGGATTATCTGCACTACCATCGGGCCTATAAAACTGACTACGAACTGTTCTGTATGCGTGAAGCGCAGAAAACGGCGGTGGTCGGGCACCGTGCCGCGCATGAAGCGTTTCTGTCCGGCATGAGTGAATTTGATATCAATCAGGCCTATCTGACCGCAACCGGTCATCGGGATACCGATGTGCCGTATGACAATATCGTCGCGCTCAATGAGCACGCCGCGGTGCTGCACTATACCCAGCTTGAACAGCGGGTGCCGTCAGAGGTCCGCAGTTTCCTGATTGACGCCGGTGCGGAATATCATGGCTATGCCGCCGATTTGACCCGCACCTACGCCGCGCAAAGCGATCACTTGTTTGCACAGCTCATCAAGGATTTGAATCAGGAGCAGCAGGCGCTGATTGAGTCAATGCGGGTCGGCGTGCGCTATACCGACTACCATATTCAGATGCATCAACGCGTGGCAAAACTGCTGCACCGCCATCATCTGGTGCAAGGCATGAGCGAAGAGGCGATGGTGGAAAGCGGATTGACCGGGGTCTTTTTGCCCCACGGGCTGGGCCATCCGCTGGGTTTGCAGGTGCACGATGTGGGCGGTTTCATGCAGGACGAGCGCGGCACGCATCTGGCGGCGCCAGATGCGCATCCGTACCTGCGTTGCACGCGTGTTATGCAGCCGCGTATGGTGCTGACCATTGAGCCGGGTATCTATTTTATCGAATCATTGCTGGCACCGTGGCGCAGTGGGCCATACAGCCAGCATATTGATTGGAAAAAGATCGACATGTTGAAACCGTTTGGTGGGATCCGTATTGAAGACAATATCGTGTTCCATGAGAAACGCGTTGAAAACATGACGCGGGATTTGAACCTCGCCTGATGCAACGTTATAAGATTCCAGCGAGTGAAGTCAGCGTCAGCGAAGAGATAAAGAAGAGCCGTTTTATCACGCTGTTGGCACCGACTGACGGCGTGGCGGCGGCCAAGGCTTATGTGCAGCAGGTGCGCGAACGGTATTCCGATGCCGGGCACCACTGCTGGGCCTTTGTTGCCGGGGCACCGGATGATTCGCAACAGCTCGGCTTTTCGGATGATGGTGAGCCTTCAGGAACGGCGGGAAAACCCATGCTGGCGCAGCTGATGGGGAGCGGAATCGGTGAGATAACCGCTGTTTCGGTGCGTTACTATGGTGGCATTCCGTTAGGTACTGGCGGATTGGTCAAGGCGTATGGCGGCGGTGTCCAGCAAGCTCTGAAGCAGGTAGAAACGCTGGAAAAAGTGCTGCGCACGGCGTATCGGTTACAATGCGACTATACCTTACATGCGCCCGTTAGCGCGTTGATTCGGCAAATGGGCGGTGAAGTGAATCACTGCGATTATGGTGCAGAAGTGACGTTGCAGGTGGCGATCCCTGACAGTGCTTATCAGGAAACGGTGCGCCGTTTGCGCGATATAAGCAGGGGAACGTTGCAAATATCCATTATATGATAATAATTCAGCGCTGTTTGATGACTCGTTAAGGATGTTTCTCCATGCACCTGCGCGCCATTACCCGCATTGTAGGGTTACTGGTTATTCTGTTTTCCGGGACCATGTTTATCCCTGGTCTGGTTGCTCTGATCTATCGTGACGGCGCAGGACGGGCATTCACGCAAACCTTTCTGGTTGCCCTGTTTATCGGCAGCGCGCTCTGGTTTCCCAATCGTAAACACAAGCATGAGCTGGCCTCGCGAGAAGGCTTCTTGATTGTGGTGCTGTTTTGGACCGTGCTGGGTAGCGTAGGGGCATTGCCTTTTATCTTCTCTGAACATCCAAACCTCAGTGTGACCGATGCCTTTTTTGAATCGTTCTCCGGTTTAACCACCACGGGCGCGACCACGCTGGTCGGGTTGGATTCTTTGCCAAAGGCCATTCTGTTTTACCGGCAGATGTTGCAGTGGTTCGGCGGGATGGGGATCATCGTATTGGCGGTGGCGATTCTGCCTATCCTCGGCGTTGGGGGCATGCAGCTCTACCGCGCTGAGATGCCGGGGCCGTTGAAAGACAATAAAATGCGGCCTCGCATCGCGGAAACCGCGAAAACCTTATGGATGATCTATGTGCTGCTGACCGTGGCCTGTGCGGTAGCGCTGTGGCTGGCGGGGATGTCACTGTTTGATGCTATTGGGCACAGCTTTTCCACCATTGCCATCGGCGGCTTTTCAACCCATGACGCCAGCATCGGCTATTTCAACAGCCCCACCATCAATACCATCATCGCGGTGTTTCTGCTGATTTCCGGCTGTAATTACGGTTTGCACTTTGCCATGCTGAGTGGCAGAAGCCTCAAAGTGTACGGGCGCGACCCGGAATTTCGCATGTTCATCTTTGTTCAACTGTCGCTGGTGGCGGTGTGCACGCTGGTGCTGTGGTTCCATAATGTTTACGACAGCGGTATCCAGACGCTGAATCAGGCGTTTTTCCAAGTGGTATCGATGGCGACTACTGCGGGGTTTACCACCAGCAGCTTTGCCGCCTGGCCGCTATTCCTGCCCGTTTTGCTGTTGTGCTCTGCTTTTATCGGTGGATGCGCGGGCTCGACGGGCGGTGGCTTAAAAGTGATTCGTATCCTGCTGTTGTTCTTGCAAGGACACCGCGAGCTCAAACGATTGGTGCACCCTAATGCGGTCTATACTATCAAGCTTGGACGTCGTGCGTTGCCGGAGCGGATCCTCGAAGCGGTATGGGGCTTTTTCTCCGCTTATGCGTTGGTGTTTATTGTCAGCATGCTGGCGGTTATCGCCACCGGCGTAGATGATTTTTCTGCTTTCGCCGCTGTCACGGCGACGTTAAACAATCTGGGGCCAGGATTAGGGGTAGTGGCCGATAACTTCACCACCATGAACGACGCAGCGAAATGGATTCTGATTTCAACCATGCTGTTCGGGCGTCTTGAGGTGTTTACCTTACTGGTGTTGTTTACGCCTACGTTCTGGCGCGCATAACCTAAAACAAAAAGCCAAAGAGCAATGTCCTATGAAAGCGTTGATACTTTTTTCCAGTAAGGATGGTCAAACCAAGGCTATCGCCTCTTATATCGCGACGGCGCTAAAGGGTAAGGTCGAGTGCGATGTGGTGAACATCACGGCCTCTGACACTATCGAACCCGCGCATTACGATCGCATCCTGATCGGGGCTTCGGTACGTTATGGTCATTTCCAGCCCGAGGTTTATGCGTTTATCAAACAACACTTGGGGGAATTGCAGCGTCTGCCAAATGCGTTCTTCTCTGTGAACCTGACTGCACGTAAGCCAGAAAAGCGCACGGCACAAACCAACCCTTATACCCGGAAATTTTTGCTGCGCTCTCCGTGGCAGCCAGCACTGTGCGGTGTGTTTGCCGGTGCACTGCGCTACCCACGCTATGGTTGGCTCGACCGGGTGATGATTCAGCTTATTATGCGAATGACCGGTGGTGAGACGGACAGCAGTAAAGAGATTGAATACACCGATTGGCAACAGGTTGAGCATTTCGCACATGAATTTGCTCAGCTTGGTGCAAAAAAACGCGTTTAATGCTGATGTTTAGTGCGCTCCGCCGAAAAAACACGCACTCAGAAATAAAATTGAAATTAGCCCTTGTCAGGGCGCGAGAAGTGTCTATACTGCGCCTCCACTGACACGGCA
>NZ_JAGFPF010000340.1:0-1735 GCF_025962695.1 Candidatus Symbiopectobacterium sp. NZEC135
ATGACATTTTCAAATCAGTATTCATTCTATCTCCTTGAAACACAGAAACGCGTGGAAATTGCCGCCGCATTGGATGCCACATTGTTTTTGCACGCCAATCGCCGCAGCACAATGACGCCAAGAAGGTATTGTTACACAATTTATAGGGAAAATCTCCGATCCCGGCTGCACTAATTATATCAATTATCCCTTTCACTTTCGCGGCAAATCAGCCAGAATTCGCAGTTTACCGTGCGCTGCGTCGGTGTCCGAACACGTCATCTTCAATGGGATCAATGCGTCCCCTTTAGGTACAAAGTACGTCGGCAGTCTCCTTCTGATATCCTGTTTATTCCATCAGAAAGAGAACATTACGCAAAAGCAAACGATTAACAAACTATATACTGCCGTAACAAGTAGGTTCAGGAGTCATTTTTAGATGGCAACGATCAAAGATGTGGCAAAGCGTGCTGGCGTTTCAACTACAACCGTCTCTCACGTCATCAACAAAACACGTTTCGTCGCCGAAGAGACCAAAACGGCCGTGCGGGAAGCCATCAAGGAATTACACTACTCCCCGAGCGCAGTAGCGCGGAGCTTAAAGGTCAACCACACCAAATCCATCGGACTGCTCGCCACCTCGAGCGAAGCACCCTACTTCGCAGAAATCATCGAAGCGGTTGAAAACAGTTGTTATGCCAAAGGCTACACCCTGATTCTGTGCAACTCGCACAATAACCTGGAAAAACAGCGAGCCTATCTTTCCATGCTGGCGCAAAAACGGGTCGATGGCCTGTTGGTGATGTGTGCGGAATATCCGCCCGAACTGTTGGGCATGTTGGCGGATTATCGCAGCATTCCCATGGTGGTGATGGATTGGGGTCAGGCACACAGCGATTTCACCGACACCATTATTGACAACGCCTTTGAAGGCGGATACCTGGCTGGCCGATACCTGATTGAGCGCGGCCACCGCGACATCGGTGCCATTCCCGGTATTCAGGAACGCAACACCGGCAGTGGGCGTTATCTGGGTTTTCTCAAAGCCTTGCACGAAGCGGATATTACGGTACGCGATGAGTGGGTTGTTCAGGGCGATTTTGAACCGGAATCCGGCTATAAAGCCATGCACCAGATTTTGGCGCAGAAACAGCGCCCGACCGCCATTTTCTGCGGCGGCGATATCATGGCGATGGGCGCTATCTGCGCGGCAGATGAGCTAGGGCTACGTGTACCGCAAGATATTTCCGTGATTGGCTACGATAATGTTCGCCATGCGCGTTATTTCACGCCGGCCTTGACCACCATCCACCAGCCCAAAGAGCGTTTGGGTCAATCTGCCTTTACCATGCTGCTCGATCGCATCACCAGCAAGCGCGAAGATGCACAGGTGATTGAGGTTCATCCGACCCTTATTGAGCGGCGTTCCGTGGGTGATGGTCCGTTCCGCGACTATCGCCGTTAATGTTTAAGACGATTTTCTTATAATATATTGATTTTTATATTCTTCATGGCTGCATCAATCAATTTCGACTTGTCCTCTGATTGAAGCAGTCATACACTGTTTTTCATTCGGACAATATCCCTACACTTATCCTTATTACAAAAAGCGCAGAATTGCGTATCAGGATACGTGCCCCTACGTGCTACCACGTACCGGCTTTGACTCTTCATTCCCTCTGGGTATCCAGAGAGTAGACGATGGATGTTATGCCTGCTGCCACTGTGCAACGGGCAAGCATAAACGGCTGCGCAC
>NZ_JAGFPF010000341.1:0-1725 GCF_025962695.1 Candidatus Symbiopectobacterium sp. NZEC135
GATGGCCGTAGCTTTGGTGCCCATACGATCCGCGATCTGTGCCTGCGTCAGCCCTGCATTCTTGCAGGCTTGCAGCAATTCATTCAACAGAGAAAACTCATCCTCAAGGCTTTGATACTCGGCCTTGACGGGAGGATTAGCCAGCATCTTTTTGAACATTTCGTCGTGTGTCATGACGAGTACTCCTAATTATTATTTACCTCTAACACTTTCTATTAATTTTGCCAATTGTTCAATGCCATCGAATGTAGAGGGGATTTGATCGGCAGATGGCATAATATTTGAGAATATGATCGTTTCGAACTTGTCTAAAGATTCTTTGTCATTAACTTTCATTTCTTTCGCATAGTCTGTATATTTTTGAGGTAATTACTTAAAGATGTTTTGAAATAATAAATAAATATGAAGGTAAGCGTAAATGCTGGAACTAAAGTGAATAATGAGTAAATTGAATCAACTTTAACAAATCCCTTATACACTAAAAAAACATCCAAGCAAAGAGGGAATAAAGCCAGCACGCCCAAAGAAAGGGTAAACCAAAATGCGTTCTTGGATTCTTTATTTTTATTCCGTGATAATAAATCAAAGCCACTATATAATCCGACGAAATTGTAAGCATTCTCTTGCTCCTCAAGTTTTGTTTTTAACTCTGCAACTTTTGTTATATGTAAAGCGATTTTACTGTCCCATCCATTTATTAAAACTGACATTGACTTTTCAGCCTGTGCTGCTTTTATGAAGTGTTGAATATCATCGCTATTGAATTTAAATCTCATTAGTGAGAATGGCATTTCATTTAAAGTATAAAAAATTTGGCCTTGAGCCTCACTGCCAAACGCATCTCTGTTATTTAATGCAAAGTTCTTAATTACCAAAAGGTCATAATCAAGATCTCTATTCTGATAAAAATAAAGCTCCATTAAAAATCTAAATAATGTTGCAAAATAGCTATCTATATCCTCTTCACTTGTTTTTTCATCTGATAGTCTAATGCTAATGAAACGCCCAATATTGTTAATGTTAAATGGTGTCAATGAATCCCATTGTTGAGGGTTTTTTATCATGCTATTTATGATGGTTATGCAATGAGTGTTTCTTTCTCGCTGAAAATCCGTATTTTCTTCTAAGCTATGAATTTGCTTTGCATTTAATTTAAGAGTTTCATGCATTTCATTTGTATCGAAAAAAGGTGTCATTTTATAAGTTTACTCATTTAAAGTTGCTATTGTTGTTTCAAGAACGAAACAACACCAGAGCTTTGTATTAATAGCTTCAAGTATCCATCATGAAGCAATGAACACACAAGCCACCCTTACCGAAATCCAGAGCCTACTGCGCAACTTGATCCGTATCGGCGTCGTCACCCAGGCGAACACCGCCGAAACCTCTGTCGGGTATAAACCGGAGCACTGATTACTGATTGGCTGACCTGGTTGTTTCGTCGTGCCGGGCGTTCCCGAGACTGGCGGGCACCGTCAGTGGGCGAGCAAGTGTTGTTGGTATTGGTGAAAGTCGATACGTGTATCACGCTGGATATGCCAGAAGTGGTTTGCACCAACAAGCTGGCGATGGGCTCGCTGGAAGTACAAAAAGGTGGGACGATTCATGGCACCATGGAGCATAGCGGCGGCGCGCTCTTCCAACGGTGTGCAGACTGATGATCACGATCATAGTGCCGTTGTGTTCCAAAGCGTACGCGACATTTTGATCGCACTTTTATCCGCA
>NZ_JAGFPF010000342.1:0-1730 GCF_025962695.1 Candidatus Symbiopectobacterium sp. NZEC135
CCATACTATTCAGTGGACTATAAACGCTTCTGGCATGTTTAAGGGACAACTAAAAGTGAAAGTAGAAGGGATGCTGGCAATAGCTATCAGTGTAATATTGATATTCGTTTGTTATACAGATATTCGTTTTAGACAAATTACCAATGTGACAACATTGCTTATCTTTTTGCTTTCACTTTTATTAGCTTTTCACCATGTTGACGATCTCTCATTAATTATATTGTCGCTATTGTTTTGTGTCGGTTTTGTTTTCTCTGTAGCAGGAGTAATAGGTGCAGGTGATATTAAACTGGTATGTGCATTATCAACGGGGCTTTCAACGCCACATATAGGGGATTTTCTCTTATTGACGGGAATGGCAGGGATCCCACTCACGTTGCTTACGTGTTTATATTACCGAGTGTTCTCAAAACAGAATGTCATCACCGTACCCTACGGTGTTGCTATCTGCTGTGGCTATTGGCTGTTGTGGGCTGTGTAAGTAAGAAGGATTAAAAATTGAACAACAAAAGGAAATATGTGCTTTTATGGTACCGTTCGAGTACTGGAAGTGCCGCGCTTGAGTTTTCTTTGATCCTTATCCCTTTTATTATGGCACTTCTTTTTCTCGCAGAACTGTGTCGGGTGGTTTATATTTCATCTGCCCTGGATTTGATTCTGGCCGAATCCAGCTATCGTACATCGCTTCGTCAGCCTGATAGTGATTACCGCGCTTATTTCAAGAAAGCCTTTAATGAGCGTTTAGATGTATGGCCGTTATTTACCCAAAAAAATACGATACGTGTATCTGCACAATATTGTAATGACATTGCTGCGTTAATTGAGAATGGCAAACATTGCTCATCTACCCATGCGGTTGGAAAACCGTTGGCGCTGTATGATGTTAACATTCATTATCAACCTCTCTTCTTTATATTTCCAACGGTGATGGTTGAACAGCGATGGAAGCGAAAGATTGCTTTTGTTCAGGAATTTCAGCGAGGAGAATTGTAATATGTCTTCGCGTTACAGAAAAAGAAAATTGCTGTTTGGGATAGAAAGTGAGAAAGGAAGTGTAGTGATTGAGTTTATTTTCTATTTTTTTTCTATTATGCTGCTTTGTTTTTTATTAATTGATTACAGTCGATATTTTTTAAACAAAGGATATATGGAACGTGTCAGTCAGTCTCTTGCCAGTGTGTTGCGTGAGCGCACAGCACTTTATCAAGGAAAAGAAGTTTTGACACAGGATGATGTCGATCAGTTAGATATGTTGGCGGCGATGCTCTTGGCTGAAACTCACCTCGGAAAAAAGTACAATCTCTACGTGGATGCCATCTATTTCGATGATGCTGCCAAATCAGAGAAAAAATTAAAAGGAAGCCCGATAGCGTTTACTGTTGATAATGTTAAGGATGACTATTGTCCAAAGTCTGACTTTGCCAAGGATTTTACTAAACGAATTCCGCTTTCCCCTTTTTCTCATGCTGATACTGCATCAGTGCAGGGGGGGCGTTGGCTACCTGTTTATCAAGTCACCCTCTGTACTCAAGGTCAGTATAGTTTATTAATAAGAATGTTAAATGCTATTGGACTATCTATTGGAAATATCTCGGTTAGTAATGCGGTAATTCCTCGGTGAGTTTTTTGGCGTTCGATAATCATCTCAGGGAGAGTCATGAAGATAAAACATGCTGTTGATTTCTTTCTCTTGGTTTTCCGCAGAGAGTCTGGGGCAACGACATTGCTGT
>NZ_JAGFPF010000343.1:0-1726 GCF_025962695.1 Candidatus Symbiopectobacterium sp. NZEC135
TGGTGATGCCGGTGCCTCTGAGGTCGAGGGAGCCACCCACAGACAAGCCCTCAGGCAGACTGGTGATGCCGGTGCCTTCGAGGTCGAGGGAGCCACCCACAGACAAGCCCTCAGGCAGACTGGTGATATCAGTACGTCCCAGCAGAGACAAATCACCCTCAACTACGATAGAGCCATCATCATTAACCAAATGGTTAATATTTTTCTTTTTCAAAATATCCAGAACATTAGACATTTATATTTCTCCACACCGATTTTAGGTTGAGTAAATCCCTCGCCATGGGGCGATTAATTTGCACATTGGGATTTGCACTTCACTAAATGCCCCAAACCATGGGGCATTTAAGGCGGTGCAATTAGGCGCTAAACACGCCGATAAATGTTTCGATTTCGGTATCGGAGAATTTCTCGATCAGCAGATCACGGAACTCTTCGGCAATTTTCTCTTGCTCCGCCTCTAACTGGACGATACGCAGTACCAGGATCGGGCGGTCGCCGGTGATAATGCTTAAACGCAGTCTGAAAGCGCGTTCGGACAGACCTTCATAGGTGGTGCATTTAAACTGAAATGCGACAGGCATAATGTCTTTCGTCTTCGCTTCGACGCTTTCCATTACCGAACGCTTGCCGCTGAAATCTTCATCTTCATAATCGGCTTTGCTGTTGGCTTCGATCGTGATGCGACGAACGGCGGCGGCTGATTTCTTTGCATCGACGACATTGCCTTCGGCATCAAAGCCAATGAGGAATTCGGCCCAGTCTTCGAGCCATTCCGCGAGTTCTTTCTGGCTTTTTTTCTCACTATTGACATTCAGCAGCGCGGAATAAGCCGATGTACGTTTCAGTGAGAGAGTGGCTTTATTATCTGCGTGGCCGGGGCTATCAAGCGTCCCGAGGTTAAACACGGAAATGGAACGCATGCGATCGGCATCGATAAAGCAGCGGGCACCGGCTTCAAAATAGCCGATGGAATATTTTACAAAGTCGTCGATGCTGGCGGTTTCCAATTCGCCACGAAAGCGATAACGACCATTATTGAAACCTTCCAGGCTCTTAATGCCGATATTTGTCGGAACGGCAACGGCGGGGCAATTAACACCTTCAAGGCGGGTATCTAATTGCTGTGTGGCAATCAAATCACGAATTTGTTGAATAGCAGAAGCGTCTACAGTCTGAGACATGGTTGATCCTTAAAATATTGGTGAAATACGTTCAGGTCGTGACAACCTGAAATTAGACAGATTGTTTTAATTTCCCGTCTGGTTGCCCGCCCAGCGTAAATAGCTGGCCCTGGTCTTCCTGCAAAATCGTTAACTTACCGCCACGACCAACATACATTGGGGTTTCGGTTGTATCTTCTTCGGACGACTTGCCGCGAGGCGTTGGTTTGGAGAACGCCAGTTTGTGTTTGATGGCAATACGCTTTTCTTCAATCGACGCACTCAACCGATCGATATCAAACTGAACTATTACCTTTCCTTTGCCGCCATTGTTGATGACACCTAACGCGACCTCATTCAGTGCAGCAGCCAGCTTGTTTTCAAAAACACCGCCGTCAAGTTCACCAAAGAAGTCAGGGATATTTGTCATCTTGCTTTGTGCTTCTGACATATTCACACCCTCGTTTAATACGGCTATTGCCGCTGTTTCTCTACACACACAGAAGGGTGAAGGGCGTCGGGATACAGACCTCAGCATTGACTCACCAATAATTGAAGGGATTCGA
>NZ_JAGFPF010000344.1:0-1726 GCF_025962695.1 Candidatus Symbiopectobacterium sp. NZEC135
TCGGCAGAGTCCAGACCGCTGATGGTGCCACGGTTTCACCGCATGTTGACCGGGTGGAAAAGCCCGCAACCCACTGACAACTGAGGAGTCATGCAGATGAACGATGAACACCCGCATCCGGTGCCTGATGGTGCAGAGCCTTCTCCTTCGCAACAGGATGACGATATTGCCGCGCTGGAGCGCGAAGCCCGTGCAAGGCGTGAAGCGACGCTTCTCACCGCGCAGGACGATGAAGAGAACGACCCGCTACAACCCGCCGTCAATAAACTGAAAAAGCGCAGGCGCGGGAAAGCCACCGCGTTTCTGGCGATCGCCGCCGTTGCGCTGATTGCGCTGGCATGGGCGGGCAACTGGGTATATCGCAATCTACTCTGGCAACCCGGTGAAGAGAAGCGGCAGGATGCTACGCCACAGCCGAACCGCAGCGATTACCGGCAGCGTACCGATCTGGGTACGCAAGATACCGGGGCCGAAGCATCCGAACCGGCAGAAAACAACCCGCGCATGACGACAGCCCCGGAGCCTGAGATGCCGCCTCAACTTGATAAAGCCCATTTTTTGGTTCGGCGTGATGGTTCAGCCGCTGCGGCTCAAAACCCGGTCCGGACCAGGCAGCAGGAGATGACGCAGGCAGCCTCTGCCGGACAGCAACCAGACACCACGTCGCCACCGTCGGAACTCTCCCCGGCAGCAGTCCGGCGTATTCCTTACAACCCGGACCTGTACGTCCCGGAAAATATCGCTATTCCCTGTTCACTGGATTACCGCTTTGTCTCGGACCGGGCGGGGAAAATCCGCTGCACGATCGCCGACGATATCTGGAGTGCCAGCGGTAATACGAAGCTGATTGAAAAAGGGACCACGGCTTCAGGCGTTTATCAGACTGGTGCAGAGACAGGAATGACGCAAGGACAGGGACGCGCCTTTCTTATCATCACAAAACTGCGTACCCGCCAGCCCCCTTATCTTGATATTCCGCTGATCGATACCCGTGCTGCCGGAGAACTGGGCGAGGCTGGCGTTGACGGCTGGATCGACACGCATTTCAGAGAGCGCTTCGGTGGCGCATTACTGGTCGGGATGATCCCTGATATTGGTGCATGGGCATCTAACAGTGCTGGTCAGAAAGACCGTAACACGGACTATACCGAAAACAGCCGTCAGGCCATGGCGGATATGGCACGTTCCACGCTGGAAAACAGCATCAATATCCCGCCTACCCTCTACAAAAATCAGGGGGAGATCATCAATCTGATCACAGGGCGGGATATTGATTTTTCCGGCATCTATACACTGAGGATGAAGAATGAATAATCGAAAGTTTCTGTTTGGCGTCACCGCGACAGACGTCATCGTCAGGGACGATTACAACAATGTTGTAGTCAACGACGTAATGTCACACCTTACCGGGATCAGGAGAATAGTCATGACATGTTATCGTGCCGGGGGCGCATTGACAGAGTTCATCATTGACTTTGGGGAAGAACAAACGTTCTGCCTCACCATCGGTGAAGATTCTCTGGATGTAGCGCCTTTTACCTCAGACGATATCCGGCTGGCACATAAGCAGATATCGCTGCCTGACGTCACCGATATTATCATTCTTGCGACGACATTAGCCCGCTATGCCGGACTGTCCCCATCCTTCTCCGGTGATGGAGAATCATCTGCCTTGCTGGAGTTCAGCACGTAGTAAATCGCCAGTTGACGTAGTTTTGATATTTCA
>NZ_JAGFPF010000345.1:0-1726 GCF_025962695.1 Candidatus Symbiopectobacterium sp. NZEC135
GCTTCATGCAACCTTTCGGGGTGCAACGTGCCCAGGCGCGCCAGGTGGGACAAGCGGGGCTGCGCGCGGTTAAGCAGTTGCAGCATCATAAATTCCGCCACATCGGCGACGCCTTGTTGTCCTGGCGCGGCGATGCGCTGTGCCAGACTGCGCGCACGCTCGGCGACCAGCCCGGCAGATTCCCCCAAAAAACGCTTCAGGGCAGGAATGGCCGTGATGCTCACACTGCACGGCATAAAGTTCGGATCGAGCACCAACCCGCCATCGGGGCGTTTATCGAGAATAGTGGCAATAGCCAATGAGGCGTAGGCGCTGCGATCGTCGCGCTCCAGCATCAGACGCAGGCTGACCTTGCCCACCTCGAGCGACACCACATCGCCGCCCTCGCTGTGCAGATCGCGCACATCGTGGCGTTGCGCCTGCAAGCGGCTGGCAACCCCCTGCCCCGGTTGCCCGCCTCGGCTGCCACCCCTTACCGCCAGCGGCAAGGCGAGATAAACTTTTTGATTCGCCAGCGCCACATCAGTGATTTCCAGCGGCGGTGGCAGCACATCGTCACCGGGAATGTTGAACACGGTGCCATCCGGCATCACGCCGCTGGCGTTGACCAGCGCGATACGGCCAAAGTTGAGGTACTCTTCGTTAATAGCCAGCGTTTGCAGGCCATAAAAATAGTCGCTGAGCGCGCTAAGACGCGCGTGCAGGGTGTAGTCGGTATGCCGTTGCTGCTGTTGAAAATGCTGAGGTTTGATGAACAGCCCTTCCCGCCAAATAATGCGATTTCGACTCGACATGGTTATTCTTCTTCCTGGTCTTTTTTGATGTCGACTTCATCCCGGCGCAGGTGCACCAGAACCTGATAACTGCGCCCGGTGTTTTTCAGTTTGATCACCTTGCGCCATTCCGCACTCTCTGGATCGGCATAGCGCGCGATAACGCCGATGTAATGCACCTTGGCATCCAACGCTTCGGGCGGCAGGTACTTAAACTGCCCCGGCAGCAGGGTATAGTCCTGATGACTGACATAGTTCTTGGTCAGCGCTTTTTCGATATCCTCGGTGATCTGGTCGTAGTCGGCGGCCAGCAGGCGTGAATCCTCAGCCAGTAACACCAGTTCGAATTCGATGGGCGCGGCATCACCGCTCTCGTTAGGGTTTACGTCCGGCTCTGCCAGCAGGCTAAACCCCACCGTGGAGGGTTGATGATCGTTGCTGCCCACCTGAATATCGGGATTGGCGGCGACTTTCGCCATCTTGCCAAGGGTGGTGCAGCCTGGCAGCAAAGCCAACAGGCTGACAAAACAGAGCAGACGCCACATCATTGTTGTACCTGCTGCTGGCGCACCGCGTGGTCATACGCCTGGGCGTACACCTGCTGAAACAGCTTCTGGAAACCTTGCTGACGAACAGAGGTCAGTTCACGGTAGTAGTGCTGGTACATTTCCCAAGCCCAACCGTCATCCACCACATCTTGCTCGCCGCTGCGGCGATAGTGGGCAAAACGGTCGAGCAAGGCCGCTGGAGAGAACGCTTGCAGGATGGTTTCCAGCGCAACGGTAATGGCCTGCTGGTTTGCCGCCTGGTGCACCCGGACGTTATTCAGCACTTCAGCGACTGCTGCTGGCGCAGAAAGGTGTACCGGACTTTTCCCATCGGCAAACAGCAATGGCAGGGTGTCGGCATAGTCCAGGCCCAGACGCAGCGGGTTATCTTCAATCGGGCGCAGA
>NZ_JAGFPF010000346.1:0-1718 GCF_025962695.1 Candidatus Symbiopectobacterium sp. NZEC135
AGGGAAAAAAGCGTTATTGGTGGAAAGAAACTCCTATTTGGGAGGGCAAGCCACGCATTGTTCAATTCCGACTTATGACGGCTTTTTTACGCGTCATGAAAATAGCGAACAAATAGCGGGCGGCGTCGCCAGCATGGTAATGGAGAAACTCAAACAATACCACGGCTGCGGCGAACCGCTGAGATCGCCATGGGGCAACGTTATGTTCCCGGTGAACAACGAAATGACCAAGATTGTATTGGAAGAGCTGGTCATGCAATCCGGTGCCCACCTGTTGCTAAACAGCCAGCTGTGCGACGTGGTGCGCAGCGGAAATACCATCAAAAGCATTACCTTACTGACCGATGGCGGCAAGATAAACATCACGGCACAGGCCTTTGTCGATGCCAGCGGCGATGGCAACCTGGTTTACCTGTCCGGTGCGGAACACACGTCACCCGACGTAGAAAACCTGCAATTCGGTTCGCTGCTGACACGCTTTGGCGGCGTGGCAAGCGATGCGGATGTCAGCCCGACAGCGCTGCGTGCCGCCATCGCCCAAGGCAAGGCGGCGGGCATTACACCGCTCAGCAAAGACAGCGGTTTTGCCATGCGTATCGTCGGTACCGAGGATGTCATCGCCATTCTGTGCAATGAGAAGGTGAACCCGCTCGACGCCGACAGCCTGACACAAGGACAAATTCGCGCACGCAAGCAGGCGATGGCCTATCTGGACACCTTCAAACGCTACTTGCCGGGTTTTGAACAGGCCTACGTCATCAACACCGGACCGCATATCGGTATTCGCGAATCGCGCCATGCGGTGGGTGAATATGCGCTGACCGGTGACGATGTGGTCAATGCCGCCACCTTTGACGATGCCATCGCACGCGGATGCTGGCCGATTGAACGCCATACCTCTGCCAACAAGATGCAGGTATATACCTGGATCAAAGATGACGGCTATTACGAAATTCCACTGCGCAGTCTGAAAAGTATCAATATCGATAATCTGTGGTTGGCGGGAAGAATTATTTCCTGCGACAACGAAGCCTTTGCTTCGGTACGCGTTATGGGTACGGCATTTTTAACCGGTCACGCCGCAGGTATTGCCGCCAGCATGAAAAACACGCCAACAGAAAACGATATAACCGCGATCCAAAGCGAATTAAAACGACAAGGCGCGCTCATTTAAATCAGGGAAACACAATGAAAACAGAAACGATGGTTCAACCTACCTCGCATATTACCCGAAAGCACATTACGATATTTGTGCTGGTGTATGCCTGCTATTTACTTTCCTTTTTTTCACGGTTATTGATTAACCCAATAATCCCCACCATTTCCGTCGACCTGGGGTTAACCAAGGCGCAAATGGGCGGATTTATGTCTGCCTTTTATCTCGGCTACGTGTTGACCAATCTGCCGGGAGGCCTGTTAACCGACAAACTCGGCTACCGTAAAGTGATTCTCGGTACCCTGTTGGCATTAGGTATCAGTACCCTGCTGTTTGGCACCGTGACCAGCTATAACACCGGCTTTATGATCCGCGTGCTGGCCGGTATCGGCTCCGGGGCCACGTTCTCCGCTTGCCTGCGTGCCATCTTTGAATGGTTCCCGAAAAACAAAGGGATGGCGACCGGCATTCTGCAAACCGGCACCACCGGCGGATTACTGCTGGTGAATCTGGCAGCACCGCCGTTTACCGAGCAGCACGGCTGGCAATACACCTTTTTTAT
>NZ_JAGFPF010000347.1:0-1710 GCF_025962695.1 Candidatus Symbiopectobacterium sp. NZEC135
CGGCATTGGCGTTGGCGGTTTACCGGGTATTTTATCCATCAAGCCCCCCTTTTGGGCCATCTATTTGGCGGCAATGGCGATTGCCCTGGTGATACCAGCGCTGTTAACCATGGTGGTCTATCGCCGTAAACTGCGCAACGCGACCTTACCTTTCCAGTAAGTTATGCGTTCAATACGCCGCAGGCATCAGGTTTATCACTTGGTGCCTGACAAATCTAATAATTCGCTCGTAATACCCGTTCATCGGCGATTACCGACGCATCGTTGCCTATCCTTGATCCACCACTTCGCCCCATACAAAGAAAAGGGTAGAGAAATGAGCAAGGTACCGCCACAAACGATTGAAGACCTGATTAAGCAGCTCGGAGGGAGACAGAACATTGTCGCGCTCACGCACTGTATCACTCGATTACGCCTGGTATTACAACACCCCGAACAGGTCAACATCGACGGCATCAAAACGCTTTCCATGGTCAAAGGGTGTTTTACCCATGGCGACCAATGCCAAATCGTCATCGGTACTGACGTTGAGGCCTATTACCAGGCATTACAGGCCGCCATCGGTAAAGCCCCTGAAAGTGAGGAAACCACCCCGCACGCCATGCACCACCGGATGTCACTGTGGGAACGGGCCATTTCACATTTCGCAGAGATCTTCTACCCGCTGTTGCCCGCCTTGATCAGTGGCGGTTTGATCCTCGGCGTGCGCAACGTTATCGGGGACATTCCACTGATTGACGGTCAGTCGCTGATCGAGCGTAGTCCAATTTGCCACACGATCTATGATTTCCTCTGGCTACTGGGCGAGGCCATCTTCTACTATCTGCCCGTGGCAATCTGCTGGTCGGCGGTGAAAAAAATGGGTGGCACACCGGTGCTGGGCATTATTCTCGGCATCACACTCGTTTCACCTCAGTTGATGAATGCCTATTCTATCGGTCAGCAAATACCGGCGGTGTGGGACTTCGGCGGGTTCACGATACAGCGTATCGGCTATCAGGCGCAGGTTATTCCTTCCCTGCTGGCCGGTATTGCGCTGGCAATGATTGAGCTACGTCTTAAAAAATGGATACCGGCTTCGCTGCATCTGGTGAGCGTCCCGGTGTTGTCGCTGCTGCTGGCAGTCTTTCTGGCGCACACGGTGATAGGCCCGGTTGGGCGCAGCATTGGCGATGGTATCGCCTGGGCGATCGCAAGCGTGATGACCGGCAGCTTTGCTCCAGTCGGTGCCGCGCTGTTTGGCTTTCTCTATGCGCTACTGGTGATTACCGGCGTACATCAGACGACGTTGGCTATCGATTTGCAAATGATCCAAAGTATGGGACACACCCCGGTTTGGCCGCTGATCGCCCTGTCAAACATTGCCCAGGGTTCTGCGGTGATTGGTATTATGCTGATCAGTCGCAAGGTGAATGAACGGGAAACCTCCGTGCCAGCGGCGATTTCCGCTATGTTGGGCGTGGCAGAACCCGCCATGTACGGTATCAATCTCAAATACGGTTTTCCCATGCTGTGTGCCATGATTGGCTCGGCGCTGGCGGCACTGTTGTGCGGCGTTAGCGGCGTGATGGCCAACGGCATTGGCGTCGGTGGCTTACCCGGTATTCTGTCTATCAAGCCCTCATTTTGGAGCGTGTATCTGGTCGCCATGGCGATTGCGGTCGTGATAGCCGTGATACTGACCACCACGATGTACCGCCGGAAACAACG
>NZ_JAGFPF010000348.1:0-1710 GCF_025962695.1 Candidatus Symbiopectobacterium sp. NZEC135
TGCAAAAGGCAGCCACCAAACAATAGTCGATATCAATAAAGACAGAGAAACTAATGTTATCGAGTCTCTGAAAACACTCACCAAGTTGACTAATAAATTCAGTGGTTTATTTGATGCTTCTCGTGACAAGGTTTCAAAATCATTGTGAATCTTTTCTGTCTCTATCACATTCAGATCATTTATTCTGGAAACGGACAACATTATCTTTTTTTGCGTTAAAAAGGTTGCTTTCTGATTCAAAACACTTTGCAGCGTGCTGACTATCGGGGCCAACACACCAGGAATAACAAAGGTCACTACCCAGGCAATAGAGGTAATAAAAATGTCAGTTTGGTTAGCATGGCCGATAAGATTCCCTAACCTAATGCCCAACATAACACTTAATGTCGGCATAATGCCTTGAATTACGACCAAAAAAACAAATAACACTGATAGCAGTGGTGAGGATGAAAATAAAAGAAAAATCGAATAATTAAAGAGCTTATAAAACTCCACAAGCTTATTCATCACACCGCCCAGTGTTAGAAAACGTCACGCTTCATGCAGGAAGCGACTTACCATACCACTCGTAAATAACATTGCAATCAGTACGTTATGCCTAATTTTCAGAAGTATAGATGAAAAGTGCAAAGCAGACATCAGTTAAGGGTGCATTTGGGGAGAAGATAAGGTATCCGCCATGGATACCTTTTCAAAAAAACAACATCAGAAATTATATTGCAGAGAAACACGATTCTGCCAAAACGAATAATCGTAAACCGGCGAGGTTTGTACCCCAAGGAAATTAGACAAACTTAATCCTTTTAAGGCACCATCAAACTGGTAAATACCAAAGACCACATATTCAGACTGATTACGGCTGGGCGCGCTGGCTGAACTTTTCAGGTCCATAAAGGAATAGTAAGTCCCGATGCTCAATGCAGGCATAATCTGATAGCTGATACGTGTGGAATAGGCATTGCCGGTACCGAGATCCTGGGTGCTGGTAAAATACGGCTGTGCGAAATATTTACCCGACGAGGTGCTGCTGGAATAGGGCGTCACCAGCGCCCCATTCAGATAGGCCTCAGGGTTGGAGACAATGTGGTTGTAGTTGATAGACCACTTCACTTTGCTAGTCGGCGTTAGCGCCAATTGCACACCGTAAGAGGTGCTATCGACTTCGCCGCGCAAACGCTCACCTTCGCCACTACCGCGAATAAATTGCACGCCGATATCCGGCTGCCACGGCGCAGTTTTCCACTGACTGTGCGCTTCGCTATAGAAAATATTCACGTAGTCATCATAACTTTCATACCATAACTGGCCGGTCAGCGTCATGTCGCCCACCTGCTTGGAGCGACCCGCCCCCACGGCCCAGGCGCCGTTGGTCTCTTCTTTAATCGCGCTATAAGCACTGGTTGCCAGGAATTTATCACTGCGCCACGGCTTGTAGCGGTATATCTTGGTGGCGTGTACGAAATCGGTTTTATCGCCCCAATGCATATCCACAGCGCGAAACAGAATGGGCGTAATACGCCAGTCATAGTCGCTCATAAAGGGAATATCGATGCGCTGATCGCCCGCCGTAAAGCGGAAATCCTGATACTGCCAACGCAACCAGGCTTCGCCAAAACCGTTTTGATTGGTCGCCAATTCCGTCACACCACGCCCAGCGCCCGGTGAACGCCACTGTTGTTGATAAATCCCACCCACGCCTGCGCTAATACC
>NZ_JAGFPF010000349.1:0-1704 GCF_025962695.1 Candidatus Symbiopectobacterium sp. NZEC135
CAGATCCGGTGCCGTCACGGCCGCGTTGACGATGGCTGCGTTTTCCTCAGGGGTTAGGGTTGGTGCAATCGCTGCCAGTGATGTCGGAATGGCACACGCCTTCGCCAACGCAATGGCCTCAAGCAATTCCTCATCGCTACGCCCTTCCAGAGCCAGCAAACAAAGATTGCCAAATCCCACCAACAGACCATGGCCGTAAGCACGCGTTTTATCGCACACGGTAAAGCCCTCGTAGAGCGCATGGGCTGCCGCCGCATGAGCGCCATTGCTCATCAACGAGGTCAACCCGGCAAACAAGAAGACGGCATCAAGCACCTGATCCAACGCCGGTGTTGCCTGCCGTTGCCGCACTGCATCACAGGCGGCGGCACCAAACCGGGCAATCTGTTGATAACAGAGCTGGCTGTTTGCCATGGAGGACGCACCAAAACCAGTGACATCTCTATCACCGCTAATGGCACGCAGTTCATACCATTTTGCCAGCGTATCGCCCAGCCCCGCCGCCAGCCAGCGCAGCGGCGCTGTGGCAAGAATATCGGAATCAATAATCACCGCGGCGGGTGCCACCGGCAGAGGGTACAGATCGCGAAAGTGACCGTCATCATGATAGCGAATGGTCAGCGGCGTCACCGCGGCACAGGTCGCTGCAATCGTCGGCAGGGTGATAACCGGGCGGGAAGTTTCCAGCCCGACGGCTTTGCCGGTATCCAATGCCTTCCCGCCGCCCACGACGATAATCACATCGGCAGCATGGGTTCGTACTGCTTGTGCCAGACGTAAAATCTGTGTTTCGCTGCACTCGCCGCCGTACCAGACATCAGCGCATTTGACCACCCCGACAGCCGCCAGTTGTGCATCAATCAGGGCTGATGTCCCCTCCAGCGCAGTCTTGCCACCCAAAACCACAGCACGTTTACCCAGCGCAGCGGCTAGGATGCCCAACTGGTTAATCGCGCCCGCGCCGCGTACCACGCGCGCGGGAAAGTAGACCTGTTGCATGTTATCTCCATGAATATTCTGTCAATTGGCCGACGCAGGGATTACTGCGCACACTGGCGCAACGCCGCGATACACTGTTGGTTGGCGGCCTCTGATCCCACCGAGATCCGGATCCATTGGGTGTATCCGGCTTCCAGCCAGGGCTTCACAATCACCCCGAAATGCAGTAAACGCTCAGCCAGTGCAGCGCTATCCTGCCCGACATTCACAAACAGGAAATTGGCCTGCGACGGCGCCACACACCATCCCAGGGCGTGCAGTTGCTCTCGGAGCCAGGCGCGCTGCTGCGTGACATGCGTGACGCTGCGAGCCACATGCGCCACATCCAGCAGTGCCGCCTGCGCCGCAGCCTGCGCCATACGATTGATATTGAACGGCGTGCGCACGCGATCGAGCAGTTCTACCATCTCAGCGTGACACGCCAAACCATACCCCACGCGCAGGCCAGCCAGACCGTATGCCTTGGAAAAGGTGCGCAACACAATCCACGGTCGCGTCTGCTGACGTAGTACGGAGAGGCTATCGGGATAATCAGGGTGTGCAGCGCAATACTCGTAGTAAGCCTCGTCGATCACCAACACGCAGTCCGGCGGCGTCATGGCAATCAGGCGTTCAAACCCTTCACGCCCCAACATGCAGCCCACGGGGTTGGAGGGATTACTGAACACCACCATTTTGGCCGGTTGTGACAGCGCCTGCGCCCAG
>NZ_JAGFPF010000034.1:0-46161 GCF_025962695.1 Candidatus Symbiopectobacterium sp. NZEC135
AATCGGTAGACACAAGGGATTTAAAATCCCTCGGCGTACGCGCTGTGCGGGTTCAAGTCCCGCCCCGGGCACCATCACCACCTCAATGGACGTCAACAGACGTCTATTTTTTTATCCAAAATCCACGGTTTTACTGGCTTTCCTTCATTCCTTACTCTCCCGACGTCAACACAATTCAACCTACATCAACTTGCTTGTGAGTATACATCTGAGTATATATGTTGGTTCTATCTTGCTCTGTATACTCACCGTAAGCACCTATGAGGACATTGATAATGGCTCTGACCGATATCAAAGTGCGCTCGGCAAAACCAGAAGAAAAAGAGTATTCACTGACTGACGGTGATGGGATGTTTTTGCTGGTTCATCCCAACGGTTCCAAATACTGGCGGCTGCGTTTTCGTTTTGGCGGCAAGCAACATCTCATGGCGTTAGGCGTTTATCCTGAAGTCTCCCTTTCAGAAGCGCGTCAGAAAAGAGATGAGGCAAGAAAACAGGTTGCTGCGGGGATCGATCCCCGGGAACATAAAAAAGCGGTAAAAGCCAAACAGGAAGAGGATGAAAAAACCTTCGAAGTTGTGGCCCGTGCCTGGCATGCCGACAACAAGAAATGGTCTGGCTCACATGCTGAACGCATCCTGAAAAGCCTGAGCGACAATATTTTCCCCACTATTGGCAGTACACATATCGCAGATCTGAAAACACGCGACTTGCTGGCACCGATCAAAAGCGTTGAGCGATCCGGACGCTTAGAAGTAGCTAAACGCCTAAAACAACGTGTGACCGCCATCATGACCTATGCCGTACAAAACGGCCTGATTGACTATAACCCGGCGCAGGATATGGCAGGAGCGATCATGCCCGGCAAAGTTGAACACCGCCCGGCGTTGGAACTCGAACGTTTGCCTGAACTTCTTGGCCGTATAGATGGCTACAAAGGTCGTGAGTTTACCCAGTGGGTAATAAATCTTTCTCTGCTGATTTTTATCCGCTCCAGTGAATTGCGTTTTGCCCGCTGGCCGGAAATCGACTTCGAGCGTGCCTTGTGGACGATTCCCTCTGAGCGTGAACCTATTCCCGGTGTGAAATTCTCTGAGCGTGGCTCAAAAATGCACACGCCACACCTTGTTCCGCTAAGTCGCCAGGCCGTGGAGATCCTTAAAAAGATTCGAGAGGTGAGTGGACATTGCGAATTGGTTTTCATTGGCGATCATTCGTCAAGAAAACCCGTTAGTGAGGGGACAGTAAACAAAGCATTGCAAACCATGGGTTATGACACTAAAACGGAAGTGTGTGGTCACGGTTTTCGTACTATGGCCTGTAGTTCTTTGATTGAGTCAGGCTTGTGGTCTCGGGATGCGGTAGAAAGGCAGATGAGCCATCAGGAACGTAATGGCGTCCGTGCGGCGTATATCCATAAGGCGGAGCATCTGGACGAACGCAAGCTAATGCTGCAATGGTGGGCTGATTTTCTTGATGCGAACCGGGAGAGTGGGGTTAGTCCGTTTGATTTTGCAAAAAAATAGTTTTGATCATTAACTAACATTTTATAAGGTATGCAGAATTTCATACCTTATTTTTTGTATCTGTCCAAGGCTTACGGTATAAAAGGGTATTAGCCTAGGTTTGCGGCATCTATCCATGTTCCCAAACACCTCGGCTCGACAGCTCTAGTGGGGAATGTGAGATCAATCATGTTTGGAGAACACATGAATAATGAAATAGCGATCGATTTTAACGCTGGTAGAATATGTGAAGCTATTGCCAAAATTGGCTATGAACCACATACTGCAATTATGGATATAATTGATAACTCAGTAACAGCTAGCGCAAAAGATATCAGCGTTAACTTAATTCTTGCTGAGGGGAAAAATCTAAAATCAAGAAATGCGGTGTCAACTTATGTAATTACAGATAACGGTAATGGCATGGACTCGGATGGTATAAAAAACGCATTTTCACTTGGTTCGAATAATAGTAACTACGCACAAAATAGCTTGTCAAAGTATGGGCTAGGTTTGAAGTCAGCGGGGCTTTCTTTAGGGACATCAATTACCATTATCAGCAAAGTCGATGGCTGTATATATGGTCCTTTCACATTTGATAGCAATGCTATAAAAGAGCAAAATAAGCTTTTCATAAATAAAAGAAAGCTTGATGATTTTTTTGGGCTAATACCTGATTTCTTTACTGAAAGCACTTCAGGAACGGTAGTGCTGGTACAAGGGTGTGAAAGTATTAACCAGGCATCGCCTAAGTTAACGACGGAGAAGTTGAAGAAGCGTCTTGGTGTAACGTACTTTTCTTTTTTGAAGAAAGATGATCCTTTGAGAATAACATTAGATATAAAACCATATGGCCAAGTTGGTAATGTAATACCTATTCAGCCAAGGGATATGTTATTTATGGATAGTCCTGATTTTAAAGAACGGTACATTCCAGATGAATATGATTATTATAGCCCAATTCTTGCCATGAAGGATAAATGGGTTCTTCAGGATGTAAAAGGAGATGATCTTCCTGTTATAGAAATAAAAGCTGTCGTTTTTCCACAGGCTAGTATGGCTGAGTCTAAATCGCCACTTCCTCAAAGTTTAAAAGATAAAATATCGACATACGAAATATCTAAAGAAAATAGTGGGTTTTTTATATACAGGAATGGCAGATTAATACGCTGGGGAGATGATTTGGATGGAATAATAACAAAGGACGATTTTAATGTAAGAATAAGGATGGATTTAGAAACTGCTCATGATGATGTTCTGCATGTTGATATTACAAAGCAAAGATTAGAAATTGATGATGAAACCCGAAATAAATTAAAGGCTATAGTTGATAAGGCTTTAGTTACTGCAAAAAATATTCGAGTTGATTGTCAGGATAAATTAAAATCAACTAAAAATGAAGAGGGGTTAGGGTTTACTGCAACTATAGAAAACGTATCGGAGGATGATCCTGATTTAATTACAGGTCAGCTAAACTCTGAGATCATTAAGAGAAGAAATGACAGTGCTATAGATGGCGAAAATGCTAAGCAAGAATTAGACATCAAAATAGATGATGAAGCTCATCATAGTTTCAGGAAGATTGTATATTCAGAAAAAGTCGATTACGGGATGGTGTGGAAAGCGTTTTATGATGCAACGGAGGGGGTTTTTGTAGGTATTAATAAAAATCATCCTTTCTATAAGGAGTTTTTATCTAGGTACCCTGAAAACAGTACGGAACGTATTGTTTCAGAAGCATTAATTTTTTCTGTTGGTCTTGCTGAAAGAAATACACGTGATAACTTTGTAGAGGTTGATGTAGAGATTTTTAATAGAATCTTTAAGAAATTCCACAACAATGTAAATAATTGGTTGGCCGAATGGTCGGGTGAAAATATTAACTTGGCAGAATAATGATTAAGAGTAATGGTGTATTAGTTGGAGCAAGGTATTGCTCCAATATATATTTTATTATTCACAATGGTTATTTATACATTGGTGAGACTGGAGGTCATCCTTCAATCAGATGGGGAGGACACCTAAGCAAGGGAGGAACCCTTAGGGAGAATTTAAGGAGATTTGAGGAAGATGATATTAATGAATGTGAAGAAATCTTTTTCGCTAGTGTTGCAACTAATATCATTGACTATGAAGATGATTTAAATAGAAAAATAGCTAGAAAGGCTGTTGAGTACGAAGTTCAAAGGCACTTTTTTTTAAATCCATATGTTTTTGGTGAAGAACTTCGTGTTGTATCAACAGCCTCTAGCAACCCAGTAAGACATAGCTTTGGTTTTGATCCAGATTCATTTTCACAAGCCATACTAAATATGGCTGTTGAAAAATACAAAAAATGGAAATTAATGCTAGAGTGTGGAGACCTTTAAGAGGGTACTCAAGCCTCGAGATATATGCGTTTTGATAAAGTCATGGATATTCTGATCCGCCATTTCTTTTTTGCTTCTGAACAATACAATTGATTCATAAATCTTGTGCTCGCTACCTGCAAATGTTCTCCAGGTCATTTCAACATTACTATCCGAAGGAATATCTTCCTTCGGTGGTACTGTTGGATCAGCTAATGATTTACAAAGCGCCCAGCGGCACAGAACATTCCAGTTTTCTATACCAGTTTTGCGTTTAAGAGTGATAAGTTGTTGTTTTTGCTTTTCAGATAAGCGAATTATATCAATGTGTTGCATGATTAAAAATACCCTTCTTTAAAGCTGGACGTTTTGCTTTGCTCACTATGACTAATATGGAACTCACGACTTATGTATGGTTTGAGTTGTTGATAATACTCACTGATAATTTCTTCATCGGTAGATAGTAAGATTACTTGCGGACCTGCTTTGGGGAAGTAGTGATTCACCAATTTACTACGGTGCTTACCATCTAATCTACTAAGTGGTGTATCAATAACGGTTGGTAGTTCTTTACCTGAGGCTTCAGCTAAACCCCACAAAATGGCGATTGCTAATAGCTGCCGCTCACCTGCCGAAAGTTTAGCTGTTTCAAGTATATTACCTGTTGCATCATAAAGTGTGATAGCAAAGCTTTCAGGGCAAATTTTTAACTGACTGATAAGCTGTGATTTACGACCTAAAGCATCAAATTTTTGCTTAACTAATGTTTGCAACCGATCGATATTTTCACTTATTAACAGTTCAGCAAAGCTTTGCAAAGTCGTTTTTAGTTTTTTAATGTGGTTGCTTACTTGGATAGTCCGTTTTTGTTCAAAAGTATCTTTGTTTTGCTGTGCTAATAAATTGGTATAGCGCTGTGATAAAATATTATTTTTTGCAGTTGTTTGTTCAAGTAATTGCTGTTTATGCTTGCTCTGTGTCGTGAGGTTTTTAAGAGTTGCCTCACATTCAGCTAATTCAGTAATTAAATGCTGAACCGATTCATAATCAGGTACAGTATCAAGCTGTTGTTGTAGTATGGCTCGTTGCTCAAGCAGTTGTCGTTGTTCTTTTTGCAAATGCTGCCGTTGTTTATCTTCCTGTGTAATTCGTTCTTCTAAGCCATTAAAAATACCCATTTCCGTTTTCAAAAAACACTCGACATTAGCCAGGGCCTGTTGCTCCTGCGCTTGTTCGGCTATAATTTTATTAACGTGAAAGACGGTCTGTTCAGGTGCAGCTGTGGTTTTTAGTACATTGAGGATTTTTCCGTTATAAGCACTAATTGCTTCATCCAGTATTTTTGTCTGTGTTGCCTCAGTTTCTAGACGAATTTGTGCTTTAGTTTGTTCAATCAGGTCTTTCACTAATCCCAGTGGACCGACACCAGCAGCCAATTTAATTTGTTCGGCTTTATTTAGGCTTATTTTAGTTTCGATAGTACCTAGCTCAAACTTGAGTTCATCACGCTTTTCAATCAGATGGGCACCAGCATTACGTACAGCTTGACGAGCTTTGTTAACAGCAATAGTGGTGCTACTGATGTTATGTTCAATTTCAACTAGTTCTTTTTTTAAATCTGAAACTGCAGCATTACACTGACCCATTTCATTTTCGCAGGACTCTACTTTCGCAATGATACTTTGATCAACATTGGCTACAAGGCGTTTTTTATCCACTTGAGAAAGGTCAATTTGCAATTGTGACAGTAAATCCAATCCTAGTAGACTCTCAATACCAGTTCTGACTAGTTCTGATGAGCGTTGTGGATGTGCCAAGTTTTCAATTTTCTCACCATCAAAGAAGAATAAATCTGATAAACTAAGTGGGATAAATTCATTAACAACTTCATCCCAGTACTGGCTTAGATGCTCATTTAGTTCAAGATCAACATACACCTTAATTTTATCTTTTGTATCTAAGCCCTTCACATACCAGCTACGCTCAATATCGTAGCGATTAATTCTATTTTCCGTTTGATGTGTAAAGGTTAAATTTAATTTAACCTCAGCTTCTGGCGGTGAAAAACGATTTTTACAGCTGGCTAAAAATGCACTATAGGCAGTACCTGCACGGTTAGAACATCTCGCATGTTTACCGTACAATACTAACTGTATGGCATCAAGAAAAGTTGTTTTACCCCCACCATTTAATGCACCTAGTAGGATTACCGGTTTATCACGTTCCACTTCAAGGTTAATCGAGTGCTCACCCTGATAAATGCCGAAATTTATAATTTTTAATTTGTTAAATATCATCGCTGACAGCCTCTGTTTCAATCAGCAATGAGCTATATCCACGTTCCTTGACTGAACGAGTAATAATAGCAATCTGCTCATTGATAGATTCTTTTTCTCTTTCTGACAAATTTGGTGAATTGTCATATTGAATTTGTAGCTCGAGCCTTTTACGTTCAAGGGCAAATGTTTTGGCCTCATCTAAAGATGAAAATGCTCCTTTCTCTAAGCTATCTGTTAACTCTGCAGCTAAATTAGCTCGCCGTAACTGACTTTTATGTCTATTGGCAATAACCATAGCAGCTCGTATTTGTTGGTACATGAGGCCTTCGTCATCGTTATTTTCAGCGCAGAAGGTTTTGAGTTTATCTAACACTGTTTTGTTCAGAATAGGATGGTGAGCTCGGCGTGAGCCGGGGTAAGGTTTCCCCATTATTTTTTGGTAAATTGCAGGAAGATTATCTTCTACTTCTAGTTTTTCCTCCAGCCAGATACGACGAATTTCTTCCAATTCTTCTAAAGGTAATAGTTCAAGATTTTTTACTTCTACAGGTCCCATTTCCTGCACTGCTACTTGAGCTATCAATACTTTCTCAAGTAGTTCTTCACGGAAACTCTGTACATATGGCCCTGGAACAAGATCAGCCCCATTTTTTGTTATGTGTACAGTCAACGAGCCATTCATGCGGCGGAAATCACGACGAGATTTATCTCGACGTAGTTTGCTTAATTTCTTACCATGATCTGCGTCGTTCACGTCAATTTCATTGCGCAGAGCTAATAACGGATACATCCATTCTTTTTCTTCGTCATTAGCAATCATCGCTGACATGGATTTATCTTCAGACACCATAGTACAAATATAACAACCAAATCGGCTATCACCACAGCTTTGAGTACTTTTATCGACTACGAGTGGACACTCACCACCTTCAGTTGCTCCTTGGTACATGCCCATTAAATCCTGATTTGGGAAATTCCAAGGATTGGATACTGAGTTCAGATATACCCAAACATCATCATTAGTCCAGTCGGCAATAGGAGGATAGACCCAAACCCTATCTAGGGTACCATTTGCCGTTAGCCCATCAGCTCGACGTGTGTTGGTTTCAATATTTTCATAGTGCTCCATTGTTGCCGCGCGGGTTGTGCTTTCAGCTTTACGCGTACCTAGGACTAAAATCGCCTCGCCTCGTTTATCTACTAATTTATTGATAAAATTATTGGAAGGAGCAATTTTTAGACGATCAGTACACCAACGGAATTTATAGCGTGGAGCAGGGTAGCCTTTGCCAATGAGATTAACCCAAAACCGATCTTTGACATCAGGTGTCAGGCGATGTGGCTTAATAGGAAGATCTTGTTGTTGTTTTGCTTCGAGCATCCGTTCTAATGATTTTTCAACCCACATAGCAACAATAGGATTTTCTACAAGAGTATCTGTGCTAATGACATGCACATCTTTATGACACTGACCTTCTTTTCTGAGCTCTTGCAGAGCAGACCATACAAGCTGTAAAACTGCAGTGGAGTCTTTACCTCCACTATACCCGATGACCCAAGGAATTTGATCTGATAGATATAATTTCTTGATATGGGCAATAGTGGAAGCAACAGTCGCTTTTAGGCCTTGTTTGTTAAATGCGGAGTAAGAAGGACTGTTCACTGGCAAACTCATTTCTTTAATCCTAAAAATTTATCTTCGACTTTTTGTTGCTCAACATTTAATGGTAGCTGTAAATGTTGTTTTAGAGCGTTCAATGTCAGTAAAGCGGAATGTACACTATGATCCATTCGACCTTTATTAAAGCAGCGTTCCATCCATAATTTGTTTGTTCGAGCCCAATTTAAACCCTGGAATTTATTTAGTATTGCTTTCCAATTTTTATGCTCCGCAAGCAGTTCGTTGCCAAACATAGCAAAACTCTTCAGAAGAATCGCACTGAATAGCACATAGTTTGCCCTGTCCGCCGGTTTGATCTGATGATTTTTTGCTTGCTGCCAAAGGGGTAAATTACTTGCTAGCTCGTCCCAATATTCCACAGCTTTTTCTGCTTGTTGCTGCCAATTTTTTTCAGTGATATCAGGACAAAGTTCCATACAGGCCGCATGCACTGAACTATGCATAAAAAATTTAGCTGAACGCTTGCTGATACGACTTGAAAATTCAACCACACCATTAAAAAACTCGCTACCTTCTACTACATGATTAGTCAGATTTTCTTCAGGTGTAGAGCCATACAACACTGCGATGGATCTATTGGCTGGTATAGGGTAAAGGTTCAAATCACGGAAGATTTTTTGGCGTTGTTTAAGATTTTTATCAACGAAGAAAACGACAGATATAGTTTCATCTCCCAGTGCGGGGTCTTCCTCTAACGCTTGTTGAATAGCAGCACTACGGTGTTGGCCATCAGTCAGGTAGAACTCGGCATCTTCATCAACTACAAGATTACCAATCTTATTGCCATGCCCTTCAGCGGCGATAGGCTCAAAGTATGTTTGTCCTTCGATACAAGCTGTGATGGCTGAAAATGTATAATCCATCCTATTACTGTGGATATAGCGTGCAATCTGTGGGATGCGGCTATGATTTAACACTCGTTGTGCCTTGTCACTTTCTGCCAGCATAGACTCATCTAACGTAAAAATTTTTTTAAGTCTTTTGAGAGGACACATCACAATATAGTATTCGTGCCCAGCTTGAATCCCTCGAATCGCGGGGAAACTGATTCCAGATACGATATGGTTCACTATTGGTAGTTCCTCAAAATGTCACTGTACAGATTGTGTTCGAACGAAAACATTGGCTTGTACGTACGAACATGAGCTAGCATAATAGCAAAACCTTTGGATGATGTCTTTAGATTTTTAGGAACAAGCAAATGACCGTTTACCTTGATTACAGTGCAACTACTCCTGTCCTTCCTGAAGTGGCTGATCTTGTCTATAAAATGATGGTTGAAGAGTATGGTAATGCCGGAAGCCGTACACACGAGTATGGGGTTGATGCAAAAAGAGCTGTAGAGTTGGCTCGCCATCAGGTTGCTGCTGTAGTAAAGGCTGATAAAACTGAAGTTATTTTCACTAGCGGTGCGACAGAAAGCAACAATATAGCCATTTTAGGTTTGCGTGAGTTCGCGAAGAATGCTGGCAAGATGCACATTATCACCAGTAAGATCGAACATAAAGCCGTATTGGAGCCTATTTCGCACTTAGAAGCGCAAGGTTTTGAAGTGACTTATCTTGATGTTACATCAGATGGGCAGATTGATACTGCGCAGTTAAAAAGATCATTGCGAGAAGATACGGTGCTCGTATCGATTATGCATATTAATAACGAGACTGGCGTTATTCAGCCTATTGATGAAGTGTGTCAATTGTTGAGTGAGCATGATGCGTATTTACATGTCGATGCGGCACAAAGTTTTGGGAAGTACCCATTCAATCTTGAAAATACACGTATTGATTTCATTAGTGTTAGCGGACATAAGCTTTACGCACCAAAAGGTATTGGCGCATTAATTATGCGACGCCGTGGTTACCTCAAATCACCGTTAAGACCACTTTATTATGGTGGTGGGCAAGAAAAAGGGTTACGTCCAGGTACCTTAGCAACTCCATTAATAGCAGGTTTAGGATTAGCTAGTGAGTTATCAACAAAGAACGCAGATAAATGGATTAAGCATGTTTCTGTGTTAAAAAATGATTTCATTGCTACTGTTACTAAACTTGGTGCTGTGATTAATGGCATCAATACATCACCTTATGTTTTGAATTTTTCTATTCCTGGCATTAATTCAGAGGCTGCTATGGTTCAACTTAAAGAGATCATTGCTGTTTCAAATGGATCGGCTTGTACGTCTAGCAGCTACAGCCCCTCTCATGTGCTAGTGGCTATGGGGTTAGACGTGGAACGGCTCAATGGTGCTATTCGTGTTTCCTTTGGGGCCGATACACAGCAAATACCTTATAATGATATTAAAAAACAGTTAGGGGCGCTGCTCTGATATTTAGATTCTAGGTCATACCACAAAATGAGTGATATTGATGCTATTGTAAGTATCCCGGTAAAGCGAGCCATTCACTTTTAGAGATCTTCCGACATACTGAGTATGTTCCCTGAGGAGATCGTCATGCGTAAAGCCCGATTCACCGAACACCAGATTATCGCCGTCTTGAAGTCTGTCGAAGCTGGACGTACCGTCAAGGATGTCTGTCGCGAAGCGGGGATATCCGAGGCCTCGTACTACAACTGGAAAGCGAAGTTTGGCGGTTTCCCGCTTCTGGTCTGTCGTCAGAACATTCGGCCCAGAGCCATCTGAAGCGCCTCCTTATCCAGCATGGCTTCAGCGAGTAGCTTCTTGAGACGGGTGTTCTCCTCTTCAAGGGACTTGAGTTGTTTTACTTCGGGGACTTCCATACCGCCAAACTTCTTGCGCTAGGTGTAAAAGGTCGCGTCTGAAATAGCATGCTTGCGGCAGAGTTACTGGACAGAAACCCCGGCTTCGGCCTTGCGGAGGATACTGATGATCTGTTCGTCGGAAAAATGCTTCTTCATGGTGACGTCCTCATGTGACTTATGAAGACATTACTAACATCGGTGTGTATTAATCAACGGGGAGTAGGTCAAGGAAACAGCGCCTGATTGTAACCTTCTACAGCATGATTTTCTTTTTTTATTGTTATTTTTGATAATAAATATCATTTATTGCCTTTTTTTTATAGATTATAACTAACGTATTTATTTCGATTATATATTGTTGCATCCTTAAATAGGATAGACTTATTATTCTTAATATGCTAATTATTTCAAATGGTGATTTATGTTTGGTGAAATTATTCTTGATTTGAGTTTACCTGAATACCAAGATGATTTTCTTTCATCTACTAACGATGATAAAGAAAGTGGATTATGGCAGCATCAGGCTAATAGGAAATTAGCCGAGCTATTAGAGAACATGGGAGGAGAAGCTAGAAAATATAAGCTCCAAAGTGAAAAAAATTACGGTTGCTTACAGGGGCGGTTAAATAGCTATCATCATGTTATTTTCATCAGTGGGGCTAGAGGAACAGGTAAAACGGTATTTTTGCGTAATGCAAAAGCCATTTGGGAAATGCAGGGAGAGATAAATGGAAAAAAAACATTACCTAGCTTGCATTTTATGGATGTTATTGACCCAACTCTTCTCAATATAGATGATCGTTTTTCTGAGGTCATTATTGCATCGGTGTATGCTGCAGTTGAAAAGGAATTGACTAAACCGCAAGCTGATCAAGATAATAAAAATAGTTTTTTCAAAGCAATGACTGAACTGGCTGGTGCATTAGGTAAATCTTCAGAATTTGATGAATTACGTGGAATTGATCGTATTCAAAAATATCGTTCGGGTATCCACCTTGAAAAATATTTTCATCAATTTCTAATTGCTAGCGTAAAACTACTTGGTTGTGATGCTATTGTTTTACCTATTGATGATGTAGATATGAAAATAGATAATGCATTTGGTGTATTAGATGATATCCGTTGTCTTTTATCATGTCCATTAATTTTGCCATTAGTAAGTGGTGATGACGATCTTTATCGTCATATTGTCACAATGAAATTCGAGGACGCACTAGCTAAAAAAAAGGAATCTATCAGCTTTGATGAAGGACAAAAAGAAGCGAGCCGTCTATCTAATGCCTATTTGACGAAGGTGTTTCCAAATCATGACCGTTTGCCCTTACAACCTATAGAACAACTATTACCAAAGTTAAAGATTCAGTTTAGTGAAATGGTACAGACGCATGGCAATATAAAGTTTATTTCATATGGTGATTATGTAAAGAAAATTAAAAATTTTTTCTATCCTCATTGCAATGGTCAGGAGCGCAGCACAGACTGGCCGAAGCCAAACAATGCTAGAGAAGTAGTTCAACTAGTAAGGTTATTGCCACCGAGCATGCTTGAAAAAACGACTATTGTTAATAGTGAATCACTGTGGAGAACATTCAAAGTTTGGGCCGAGGGGCAGCAGGATGGCACTGCGCTCACAAATTCTGAATCTTTTTTATATATTTATTCTACACAGCAACCAGAACAATTATCTTTATCTAAAGTAGTAGCATTTAATCCTCTGTTACAAAAATATCGATATCGTTGGGCAAGAAAAGACTTTTATGGACAGCAGTTACGTCGACTTGATGAATTAAATGCATCAGAAATTAACAAAAAAATTCTGAATACTGTTTTTACTAAAGATGGCAACGATAACTATATTCTGCGTAGCATGCCTACTTTGGAATTTATAAAAGAGCCATTTTATTTGACTAAACACATTGCTGAAGAGAAAAATAAAAATCGTACACTTATTGCGTTGTATACTCATCATGATTATTACAGCCAACAATTGAATAGGCGATATCATATTTTTTTCAGTCGCGCTTTTGAACTGTTGTTCTGGTCTATGTTAGCTGTTACGGAAAATTTCCCCTCAGGAATTTCATTTGAGATTGTTTGCAAGAACATATTCCAGAGACCACCTTTCTATTCAATTTTTTCGATGAATCCTACTAAAGTAGTTGATGAGGATGAAGGCGCTCTTTCTGATGGAAAAGAAGAAAACGAACAAGAGGATGAGTATGACAGTGAGGTTTCTAAATTAATTGATGATATTAATATCTGGGTTGGTAAAAATAAGTTATCAGGTTTGAAAGGGGAAAATATGATCCCATTATTTTCCACTTCATTTAATAAGGTTTTTTCTCAGTTAAATGTTCTGAGAGATAATATTTCTTCAAATGAAGGGGATGGCTTTGATGACGAACATCTATCTGACCTTGCAAAGAGGTTTGAATATATATTCATTAACTCAATTGTCTCTTTCACTCGCGATGATAGAGTTATTAATACAAATGTTGCAACTGGAGCCAATTCCTCTTTGGTGAGAAGCCTTTCTGATTTTGTTCAAAAAGATAAAACTTTATCCCGAAATTTAACTGGGATTTTTAAGTTGCCAACTTCAAATGACGAGTCGATAATATTAACGGAGAGTTCTAAATGTATTTTTAAATTGATTGATGTTATGTGGCAGCATCCTGTTTTTACCATTAATAATGGAGTTTTTTATAAACTTAAGAAAATAAAGATAAGCAATGCTGTTTATAGTCGAGATTTTGTAAAAGAATATAAGGAATTATCAGGTAACAAAGCTTGTAATAACAAAACAAAGGGTGAAATTTCAACTTGGTGTATGTTTTCATCAGGGGCTGCAAAACGAATGTTTAAGGATATGGAAAAATCGTATGATGAAAATGAGAATTTTAAAAATATAATAGAGCGTCAAAAAAATTCAGGGCTAAGCGTTTTGTTTAGAACATTAAGAAAATCTGTGGATGGAGATCTTTAGCCATGTATAGCCAAGATCCACGCTGGTTACTTCCCTGTGTCCATTTGGCATCAGATAGACTTTTTTATTTTTATATGCAACAGCATATAGGCGGAAAAGCCTCAATTGAGGCTGGGGTACCTCAACAAAATGATTTATTACTCTTGGCCGCTAAGGATTATCAATTTTATTTTGGAGGTCGTCTTCGAAAGGAAGATATTAAAAATAATATACAATGCTGGAGTTTAATAACACAGCAAAAAAATCACTCATCCATATTGACACAACTGTCAAATGATTTTTTGTTATGGAAAGGGAATTGTTTTGAAGTCCGTAGAGAGCGTTTACAAGATTGGCTTATGCTATGTTCTATTATTGACCCTGCATGGGTGATAGCTAGAGCCTACGTACAGCTAGTAAAACACAATGTATTATCTGAGCACGAATTAATCGATTTGTTGACCGGACGACAGTGTCCATTTGCTTTCCCCGGAGATTACAGTGATACTAGCTATGCAGATAATCATGTTCATTTTAATGGACATGGCTATACTTCGCTTTCGATGCTGACTTTTCTTGATGGTGATTACTCTTTAAAATCAGATATAGCATGGCCTAATCGAGAGGAATATCATCTTTTTGAAAGTGAAATGTTAGATAAACATCTCTTGCCGGATTGGTTTTCGGCATATGTAAATTGCCTGTTCTCAGTTATTTACCCTGATGGAAATAGTGACACGAAACAAAAAAACGTTAGTGGAGTCAATTACACACTATTAGCGAAAGCTGTGGCCCTACCTCTATCTGTTACTGAACGTAGAATGTTGCGGGATTTGACACAGACATATAATATTCATACTGAGCAACAAAAATTATTGTTTGCGGCAGTTCAGAAAAAATATTCAGGACATCAGCGTTGGCTACTGTTTTGTTGCGGTATGATGTTGGATGAACACCAGTCTGATTATCAAAGTGGTTTGTCGAATTTAATACGTATTAGTACGATTTTACGCAACTATATGGTTGTTTCTTCTGTTGGATTAGGACAGTTTATTGAATTCTTTGGTGCAAAAATACGTCGCGCCAATCCTGATTATTCGATTCAACAAGTTGTGCGTTATGATCTGGCTGCTAGCGTGTCAAGAGAATATAGGGTTTCTCCCGACTTTGTTATTGGTAATATCCGCAAGCTGAATATTCATCATCATAAATTAACGGATTTTTTCACTACGCATGAAGAATGGCATGTACCAGAAAAATCTCATCTCGTAATACACTTTACTCGTGGTTTCCCTGATAAAAAACACACGCAAGATAAACGTTTAGTCACATTTAGGTCTAATTTACTTCGTCAAGTCAGGGCATTAGAAAACTTCTCTGCTTCTGTGACATTACAGCGAAAACAATATCAACCAGATATTAGAAATCCACCGTTTTCTATCGATTTACGTCGACTAATTCGTGGCTACGATGTGGCGGGTAATGAAAATGAACTACCAATTGAAGTGTTTGCACCGGTCTTGCGAGTCCTCCGAGCCGCAAGACATCCGGCCGGAACGCCGTTGTCTATACGTTTACCTCAACCATTTATTACTGTCCATGCTGGTGAGGATTATAGTCATTTGCTCAGCGGGTTGAGATCAATAGACGAAGCTGTAGATTTCTGTCAATTGCGTGAAGGCGATAGAATTGGTCATGGCCTTGCTTTGGGAATGGATGTTAATTTATGGGCATGTCGTCAGCGTCGAGCTTATCTTACAGCAGGGCAACATCTGGATAATCTTGTGTGGGCCTATCATCAGGCTGTACAGCTTTCTCAGCATTCAGCTGAGCATATCTCAGTTATGCATGGATTGAGAGACAAAATTCATCATTGGTCACAGCGCTTGTTTAATGACGTTTATACTCCTAACTTACTCCATCGTGCTTGGCTACTTCGACGAAACTGGCCAGAGTATACTGATATTTTACTTGATTCAACTAATCGTAAAGATTGGGTGCCTGATATTGAATTGTTGATGGGAGAACAGCACAGAGAAGATGAGAAGGCAATAAAGATATGGAAGCATTATTTAGATAGCGGATTACCTGAGCATGAAAACGACTGGATAAACCATGTCATTTCTGTTAATTGTTTACCAGAGCAAATCGATACTTTTTCTTCAGCGGCCAGTGATGATGAGGATATTATATCTCCCGGAGAACTGAAATTGTATGAAGCAATTCAGGATTTTTTGATGGAGAAGTATAGTCGTCTGGGTATTGTAATCGAAGCTTGCCCTACATCTAATATTTATATCGGACGTTTTGAAAAATACCAGGAACATCCTTTGTTTCGTTGGAATCCACCTCATCCTGACTGGCTAAAACCGGGGGGAAGAGCTAATCGATATGGGTTACGTTCTGGTCCGTTAGCTGCATGCATAAATACTGATGATTGTGCTTTAATGCCAACTACTATTGCTAATGAACATCGTATTATTCGTGAAACCGCTGTTCAATGTTTTGGTATCGGTACTTGGATGGCGGATTTATGGATTTCATCTATTCGTGAAAAAGGTGTGTCGATTTTTAAGTCTAACCACTTGTTGCAAGAACTGTCTAATGAGTCAAATGATGAGTTTTGTTAAGTATTAGTTTTTTATTTAGTGATGTTCGTCGTTGAATTAAATTGACGAACATTTTTTTTGATTTTTTAGTGTTGTGGCTTTAATTTATAACTTGTTATGAATGAATGTAGGTAGGCTACATAGAAAACTTAGTAACTAGTTTTTAATTGGTGGCTTTAAAAGTATACTTTCCTGTGGGCAATGTGTTGGGGATTATGTATACGTGATATTTTAGCTATCAATAAAAAAGTAAATAAGTCTTTTATTCCATATTTTCTGTAAATTGCATTTCGCATATTGTTAGCCGTTTTGTGCGTAACAGTCATGTTCTCTGCGATGACTTTGATTGATGAGCCTTGTAGCCAGCAATCAAAAAACATTTTTTCTTTTGATGATAATAATACCTCCTGGCCATTTATCTCCTTAAATATCGATATTGTAAAGATGAGTTTTTTAAAAGTCCTTATAGGTGAACGTTTCGATATTAATATTACTTTGTTGGCAATGAGCAGGGGAGAGTGGTTACGATTATTTAAGATGATAACAAATTTTATTTTTTCATCGTTAATGACTCGTTCTAACAGAATAGTATCGATGCCGTGCTCGATATCAATAACACTTATTGATTCATTACCGTAGTTCATGCCTTCAAGATACGAAAATGCTACCTTGGTGAAGAAGCATTTGCTGAATATTTCAATTCTCATGGTGGCTACAGTGGTGTATGAGATATCGGCCAGAAAATCTGGATTCATCCCCGTAATAGACTTAACACGATGTCAGATTGCTGGTTGGCCTGAGTGAGCATCGACATCGACGCCTGTTGCAGAATTTGGGCTTTCATCATTTCGGAGACTTCGAGCGCATAGTCCGCATCCAGAATACGAGAGCGAGCGACTGATGTAGCAATGGTTTCTTGCGACAGCACAGCACTTACCGATTCAAAGCGGTTCATCTGGCTTCCGTATTCACTGCGGTAGCCATTGACTGTTTCTAACGCTTTGTCAAATGTGGCTAATGCAGCGCCTGCCTCATCAGCGGTACTCAGTGTGATATCCGACAGGCCCAGCGACTCGCTATCTGCTGGCGTCGGGTTAAGGGTGACGGTTTGTAAGTCATCGTCAAAATTAGCGCCGACGACGAAGGTTGTTGCTTTACTGACAGGAACTGAAAGTGGTAGTGGCGGTGCAGGCTCTGTAGGGTTGGGAAGCTTATCCCAACGTGCACTGCCGTAAAACACACCGCTGCCCACCACAATAACAATTAAATCCTCCGTCACTTCATCAATGTGGAGCTTTTCCAATCGGTTTGCAGCCACATATCCATCGTTAAATCCCCCGGTGTTAGCATCTTCAAAACGGTCACCGTCACCGCTGTAGGTGATGGTCATGCCCTGATAATTGCTCTGCGTACCTGCGTTAATATTATATTCCCCGGCCTGAGATAGAGCGTCAGCCGAGTAGGTCGCATTGGATAAAAAACCATTGTCTTGCGTAATAACGGATGCATTCATGATGCTTTCATCGGTCACGCCATTGGCTGACCAGACAACATCGGCATCACTCCCTTCTGCGGGGGTTCCCACCAGATGCTTACCATCCCGCGTAAATAATTGGATGTCATCATCGGCACTTAATGAGTCGATGGTAATGGTTATATTTTTTGCTCCGGCAGGAATATAAGCCAGAGAAACCACCCCAGAAGGAAATTGATACTGGGTATTTTCATCTGGGAATTTTTCTGCCAGTGGGAGTGTATTTCCCAGTTTAGCGGGTTGAGGACCAGGCTCAGCAGGAGCCAACGGGTAAAGGCCAAAGATTTGTGTCGAGGAAGCAATTCGGTCTATTTCAGCGCGTATTTGCTGATATTCACCGTCCAGACTGGTGCGATCCGCATCGGACAACGTGCCGTTTGCTGCCTGAACCGCGAATTGTCTACTGCGTTGCAGCAGATTATTGATTTCATTTAGTCCTCCTTCAGCAGTTTGCATCAGGCTGAGGCCATCCTTCATCCCATCAGTGATCACGTTGTTGGCATTCAGGTTGGCGGTCATCCGGTTAGTAATGGCCTGACCGGCGGCATCGTCCTTTGCGCTATTGATACGTAAACCGGATGAAAGGCGTTCAATGGCCTGACTCAAGCGGGAAGCTGATTTACCCTGCTGATTCAATATCGTTAAAGTATGGGCGTTAATCGAGGTCATGGCACATCCATCCTGATGTGATAAAAACAGGGAAATTATCTGTAAGCCATTGTCCAGGGCTGAAAGAAGGAAAGGACAGTCCCTTCCGAACAGCAGGAATAAAAGCAGATAAAACATTAATTTATATTTGTTTTCGACAATAGCTTAGCGGTGATAGCGATCAAAAGATAATCGTTTTCATAGATCGATGCGATCGTATAGATCGGCGCTACCGATCGACGGTGCGGGAAGTTGCAGGTCATTTAACGCTGCGAAAATCAAACAGACCGGTAGTCTGTCCAGTAGCCAAAGCAGGAGATGAAAATATACTCATCAACCAGAGTTCGAGGTTCCGGTTACATGTTGAGGAATGTATTTCCACGATTGAAGAGGACTCTCTGTCTCTCAGCTAATGATAGCGACTCTGAGGTTAACAATCAGTTAACGAATTATAATCAGTGAGACAGCGTTAGTGCTTATTGAATCTATGACCTACTTTGCACCTTTTATGAGAAAGTCTCTTAGTCGTAAGGAACTCGTGATAGATGAGCGCTTGAGCGTTTACTTATTATCGGATTGCGGGAATGCTGTGGTTACTGAATGGGAGCTCTAAACGTAGTACCAAAGGAGACTTTCATAGTCAACAGCAAGTCGCGGAATTGCCTAGTTTAATGTTGTTTTCTATTATTAAGGTACAAGTTGGAATTATATTTTATTACCGCGTGAATGCTCAATGCGTTGCTGCATCCAGGTTTCTACTTCACTTCTCAACCACCTTGAACTACGTCCAAGTTTGATCGGTTGCGGAAATTCCCCATCTTTGATCATTTTGTAGAACCACTTATCCGTCATACCGGTATAAGTCGTGATGAAAACCATATCGATAAGTGGATTGTCTACGGAAAGTAAGGTGGTGGTATTAGTCATGATTTGGTTCTCCCTCTGAGTAGTAAACGACGGGGAAAAATTGGCGTTATCAAAGAGAAATAAGCGCCTATTTTCCCTCAGAGGATGGGCCTTTTCAGTTAAAAATTACTTCGACATCTTGCGTTGATGATTAACAAAAGCTGTCTTGTTATATATAAAGTCTTTAACACTGACTACAGCCGAAATTACGGTCTCCATCATCAGTGACTTTGGTATGGTATTTGGCAAGATACATGGCCCGCTCCAGTCCCTTCTGTAATTGCTCATTATCTCTTCGATCAATCCATAGTGACGGGTTATCTGGAAAATGAACCAGTGCGAAAAATCGCTGCACATTAATATGCAAGGCACTGCACCATGCCTGTTGAATCATCCCTGCTAATGAGTTCGTGTCCAAGAAGTTACCAGCCCCACACCATGCATCACGGTTCAGTAGCAATATAACGTGATAATGCTTTTTCCCATTTATTTCACCATATTCTCGTACCCAGATATAACGCAGGGTAGTGATATGTACTCGCTTTCCTTCGCGCTGCTTACGTTGTTGGCAAGCTTTAATCTTTGCTTTAAGTGATTCGATAAAACGAGATATCACCGCAGCATCAGTTGCAGCTGGAATATTTGGGATTCTTAAGTCCACTCTTAGCATCAGCACTCTACGATAAGCATCTAAAGAACTCAAAAATGTATCGATGATGCGCTGTTGCCAGAAGGGATTGTAAGTGTAATTCATTGAGTTTATCTCCGGTGGATTGTTGTTCATATCCATTACCGGAGTTGTAAAAAAATACTTATTTTTGATGGCAATGCCATGGTGACTGCTAAATGACCTGCAATCAGGATTCATTGATGTTTGACTTGAGTTTTACTCAATAGAGTTTTATCTAAAAACGCCTGTGTGATTTCACGGCCTTCATGATAGGTGTGAACCAAGTATATATTACAAATCAGACAATCAAATCCAGTTTTTTAAATAGTTAATTAGACTCATGCACTGATTGCTAGCGGTTTTTTGTGCATGAATCACTCTGTAATTGAGGTGTGGCACTACACACCATTTTGTTCATTGATTTTACAAGGAAAAAATAAATAACAATCAGTTTTAAGGAACGTTTTTTCCTCAAAAAAACATGTTTTTTTCATGATTATTCTATGAAATCTCTTCATTTTTATATCTTTTAACTATATGATTAAGCACGGCATTTCAAAATGAGTGATGAGCAATTGAATAATGATCATGAAAACGAAATAAAAAGATTAAAGGCTAGGCTTATTCAGCCTTTGATAGGAGAGGATACGATTTCGCTTAGGAAATATATTTTGACATATCCCCTGCTGACAATTCGAAAAGTGTTGTTGTCGCTTAATATTACTAATGCTAATTCTATATTCCCTGATATCGCTAACAATGCTGTTGCAATGTCTGAGTTCATTATATCGGCTATACGGTCCAGAAAAGAATCACCTCCTCTGTTGTACCTTCAGCATCTTATAAATGATTCTAAGGGAGATCTCGCTCCCATAGAGAGTATTGTCTGGCTCAAAAAAGATCCCGAGGCATGTTACTATTTTTGGTCAGTGTTAATTAGTCTTGAATGGATGTCTGTTTTAAAAGAGCTTAAAAAATATAATTTCCATGTTTATAGTCAAACTGTATACAATTATGACCCCAATAATAAATTTGTAGTTGATGTGTTAAAAATTCCAACAGCGATAGCTGGTCACAAAGAACGTTATTCTTCAATCGTTAAAATATTAAATGAATTACCGTTCAGAGGAGCCGAAATCGGACATTTAATCTCCATGGTTTTTTACTCTTATAAATCAGATAAAACAAACTGTAATAAAAAAGCAAATATTGATTTATTAATAAAAAACAAAGAAGTAATTATTTTTTCACTTTCTTATCTACAGAAAAAAGGAATCTCAGTACCATATACTGAACCATTGACAGAAGCTGATAATAAATGCTCACTAGTAACCCAACTTTATCTCTTGAGTAGAAATGATGATTTTAAAGTACTGATTAACGCTATGATTAAAGCGTGGTCACAGAAAAAAATACGTGAAAAAGAAAAGGCTATTAATAAAAAGAAAGTTATAGAGCACTTGAGAGTAAATGAGGAAAGCATGAAAATGCTTAACGAATTATCATCTAAATATAATGAAAGCCAAACAACTCTGGTTAATATGGCAGTTGCTCTGTTGTATAAAGAAATGGTGTAATTCATCTAAAAATTAAATACATATAACCATATTGAGAATGTTCTAGCGGAAACAATAGCCCTCAATACCGCTCCCAGAACGCCCTTGCTATGAATCTGAGAGGCATACAGTTAAGAGAACACTTGATTAAAATTTCACATTGTAGCGTTACCCTCGTAGGGCATGAGTACTAGCCAGTGTTGGTTTCGCTCGATTAAACGTCGAGCAGAAATGTGCTGAGTTATTTAGTATTCTTCTTTTTTGACACATCCTGCCCGTGTTTATATAAATAGAACAAAAAATAAACAAAAATAATGACACATCCTGTCCATATGCATCTTTACAGTAATCGCTCCTAAACGATTATTGAGGATAGATGATGGCAGTTTATCGGCTAGATCCTGATTTGGCTTTGCTAAGCCAATGCAGTAATGAAGACCTTCAACTGCTGGTTGAATTGTTAACCATTGATAGTAAGGACGGTGAAAAACGCTGGTCGGAGACGTTAACCAGCACAAGCGAATATCAACGTTTTTACCCGGATCACAGCAAATACTGGACGTCGATAGGCGCAGAGTTACAAACTTTTGGCGCAAACACGTTAGTCAGTTTGGTGCGCGGTGGACAGGGCGTTCTTTACCGTGAAATTTTGTGCGATGTCTGTGACAAGCTGGATGTTAATTACAATAAAAACAGTACGACGGAGTCGATTGAACTCAATCTGCTCATGAAAGTGCTGGAAAAAAGTCTGGATAAAATGACACCAGATGAACTGGCGATGTTGTCTAAAAATATGCAGCTCGATTTAACCAGCCCAACACCGCAACTCATTCTTATCGCTATACAGGCAGCCATTCGTACCTCTTCTGTTGCCGCCTTGGAACTCGCAACAACGTTGGCAGCCAGCGTTATCACCGCACTCGGAGGGATCGCCACCTGGGGAACCGTGTTCGTTGCGTCTCGCGCCCTTTCAGTTCTCGCTGGACCCGTCGGTTTGGCGCTCAGTTCAGCCTGGATGCTGTCGGATATTGCGGGCCCGGCATACAGAGTCACGATCCCTGCCTGCATCGTTATCGCCTGGCTACGTCAGAAAAACCTTACCCAATATTGATTTATTCCGTATATGCCAAAAGGGATGCACGGAATTTATACAGGAATTAACACCATGCCTGAACAGGGAAAACGTTACGACCGGCTCGCCAGTCGCCTGGCTATTCTAGTCAGCAGGCTCTTCATGGGGGAGTCTCTGTCAGTCAAACAACTGGCTTTAGAATTCAATGTCTCGGAAAGAACGATTCAGAGAGATTTACGACAGCGGTTACAGTATCTGGATACCGAATTAAAAGATGGATACTTGCGGCTTTCTGATGCCAGGGGGCCATTTCGTACCGATCACGATATCATTACGTTTGCGCGTATTACCCATGTGGCACAATTTTTCCCTGCACTGGATAAAAAGTTGCTTTCCGTTTTGCTGGATGCAGGACAGGACTCTCCCTATATCGTCTATAATGCGCCGCCACGAAATGTTCCTTCTTTGTTCGGTGGGTTTTATGCCATCACACAGGCTATAGTTAAAAACCGCTTAATCAACTTTTTACATAATGGCCGCAAACAAATCGCCATTGCCCCCTATCGCCTTATTTACTTTGATGGGGAATGGTATCTGGCGACAGAAAAGCAAAACCACATAAAAGTATTTAATTTGGTGGCAATTACCGATGTAGCTATGACCATTAGTTCATTTAGTAAAAAGGAGGAAATGAGACGAATCTTTCAGGATAAACGATTCATTACAGCGCTACCACACTTTCAATATATCTGTGAACTTATACGTGAATAAATAGGATAAATAATGAGTGTCGTTAAACTCATTCACACTTATTAAATCACCACATTACACAATGAGATACTACACGCATTTTATAAGGAGTTATTGCATGAATCATTCAAAATGGTTATTACCCGCATTATCATTATTCTTCTCCGGAATGGTCATCGGTGCGCAAACACCAGTACCAATAACAATAATGGCATATAACAATGTCCATGTGGCGGGAAATCGCTACGTTGATGTCGTTGTCACTGCTAAAACCGATACTGTTCGTATCAATAATATCAGTGTCAATAGAGGGAATTGCCGTATCGGAAATCTGAAATACTTCGGTACCAGCAATAAGGAAACGATTATCCCGGCCACACTTCGCTATGGTGAATCGGTAAAAGTCCCTTTTTACAATGATTGTGTTGCCTCAGAGGTCCAGGTGGATACAGACAAAGGCGGTTGGACATTCACTTTTGATTGAAGTAATACCTCGTTATCTCACTGAAATATAAGGATACCAAACATGAAGCACTTAAAAGGTGCCGTATTGGCGGCGCTGTTGCTACCCTTGGGTAGTGCTGTTGCGGCTGAGTGGACATACTGGTCATTGCAGGGATATGCAGGCGTTCATCTGAGTAATGACGATAAGCATTATCTTGAAATCAGCTGTGAATTATATTCCTCAAAACCGCCTGTTTTACGTGTGCAGGCCGGGTTTAGCGGTGATTATTCTCAGCTACAGGTTGATGGGCATGAAGTATCACAACCCTTTCACTCATTAGAACGGATAAAAACAGAATGGGAGGCATTACGTCAGGCGAAAGTTATTCGTGTCAGTGATGCGAATGGAAAGTCATACACATTTAATGTTACAGGCAATAAGGACTTCCCCCCCTTTGGTTCTGAGTACTATCCCTGTGATAAGGAATGACTTTCAAATATTATCGATAAAGGTCAGGCATTATGTCATTACTTAAAATGTTAATTGCTGCATTAGGTAAAGTAATTACCTGGTATTCAAGTGCTCAAGCTCAGGATTTTGTAGCTGAGCACTTACGGCAGGCAGGTTATAATGACGAAGAAGTTGAAGCAGCCCGGGAGGCTGCTTTTTTATTGGTGGGTGCAATAACCACTACAATAATGAATTTTATTCTTCGTACTGCTTTTACTGCCTGAAATATGAAATCCATTCTTTCATTAATTATCATTTCAACAAGATGTGCCAGGGTCATTCACTCTGGCACATAAGGAGTTTTTATGCCCAAGTTAGCCTCGCGCTTTGGTACGGTAAATATTATTCGCCGTGACCGTCCATTAACCCGTGACGAACTGGCGCACACGGTTCCCAGTGTATTTAGTGAAGACAAGCATGGCTCGCGTAGCGAACGGTATACTTATATTCCCACCATTACCCTGTTGGATAACTTACAGCGTGAAGGCTTTCAGCCATTTTTTGCCTGCCAAACCCGTGTACGTGATCCGGAGAAACGGGAGCATACCAAGCACATGCTACGCTTGCGCCGGGAAGGTCAAATTTCGGGCAAACAGGTGCCAGAGATTATTTTGCTTAATAGCCATGACGGCTCCAGCAGTTATCAAATGTTACCTGGTCTTTTTAGACAGGTTTGCCACAATGGTTTAATTTGTGGTGAATCCTTGGGTGAAGTCCGTGTTCCCCATAAGGGTGATGTGGTTGGTCGTGTTATTGAGGGGGCTTATGAGGTATTAGATACCTTTGAGCGCATTGATGAAAAACGTGATGCCATGCAGTCATTATTATTACCACCACCGGCACAGACTGCGTTGGCTCAGGCTGCGTTAACCTACCGATTTGGTGAAGAGTATCAGCCAGTGACAGAGGCTCAAATCCTGTCGCCTCGCCGCTGGCAGGACGAAAGCAACGATCTGTGGACCACTTACCAGCGTATTCAGGAAAATTTGATTAAAGGTGGACTATCAGGCCGTACAGTTCAAGGCAAACGAGCCAGAACCCGTGCTGTCAAAGGGATTGATGGTGACGTAAAACTTAACCGCGCCCTGTGGATACTGGCCGAAAATATGCTGGAACTGGCATCCTAATTTCCCTCATTTTGTTTCATTCTCCCTTATTACCTCACTTCAAGGACTTACCATGTCATGTAATCCATTGGCAGGCAGCGTTGCGCCCAGAGAGCAGCGCATCATCCAGATGGCGTTGTGCTTGCTGGAAAAACGGGTACGAAAAAATGCACGACAGTTCAAAACGTCTGAGGACACCAAAAACTGGTTAATGCTGGAACTCAGTAGCCTGGAGCGTGAAGTCTTTATGGTGCTGTATCTGGATAACCAGCATCGTCTGATAGAAAAGGAAATTATTGCGCTGGGTGGTATCAACAGTACCGAAGTGCATCCGCGTGAAATCCTCAAATCGGCACTGCGCCATAATGCCGTTGCCGTGATACTGGCGCATAACCATCCCTCCGGCTGGGCAGAACCCAGTCAGGCCGATCGCCATATTACCGACACACTGAAAAATTCCCTATCACCGCTTGATATCAGAGTACTTGATCACCTGGTTATTGGCGGCGCTGAGGTGGTGTCGTTCGCTGAACGTGGTTGGCTGTGATGACCACACTTAGCATCGCGATCTAATAAGGAAAACACCATGCCATCATCGGATTCCCCGGAGTGGGGACTAAAACGTGCCGTTACTCCGCAATTCGGAGCCAGACTGGTGCAGGAAGGCCACTATCTTCATTATCTGGCAGATCGGGCCAGTGTTGTTGGTGCGTTCAGCAAAACAGAAGCCCATCATCTGGAACAGATCTTTCCTGAGCTGATTAAGCAGTTGGAACAGAAGCTACGCGCGGGGGAACTGAATCCCCGTCAGCAAGGTTGCGTCACGTTGTATTGTAACGAATGGACCTGTGAAGCCGATACGCTGGGCAGTTTTGGCTACGTGTATATTTCTATTTATCCCTCTTCGGCGGCAACACAATAATCCGCAGCTTCTCTCCCCATTCTGAACGTTTCCCTGATTTTATCGACTTAACCTGAAGAGAGTATTCCCATGCAAACAACACCTGCAATCTCGTCACGGGAGGATCAATCCTGCCCGACACCCATAGCAGTTTGGCAGCAACTTCTTACCTATCTGCTGGAAAAGCACTACGGCCTGACGCTGAACGACACACCGTTCTGTGAGGAAAACGTCATTCAGGAGCATATCGATGCTGGCATCACGTTGGTCAATGCCATCAATTTTCTGGTGGAAAAATACGAACTGGTGCGCATTGATCGCAACGGCTTTAACTGGCAGGAGCAATCACCGTTTATCACTACTGTCGATATTCTTCGCGCCAGACGTGCAACAGGCTTACTTAAGGCATAAAGATCCCGAGCTGTTTTCCAGTAACACCACACCAACCCTATTTATCTCTCTCCCCGATGCATAATGCGCCAGCCCTTACCGGCTGGCGCATTTGCTTTTATGTATGGACCACAAACTATGCAAATTGAACCCGAGGTTTTGACCGAACACTCCGAGCTGATTTGCTCGACCAATATCGAACGTATCGTTACCGGACGTGATACCGCGCTGCAACAGATAGAACAGCTCCTCAACCAGCTACGGGCGATCTCAACACTAACTGCGACTATTGGTGGCGGCACCGCTGAAGACTGGGCGTTAAAGCAGGGGCATCGCTATGATTGCTGGCTAACAGAAGTACCCAACAAGGCGATGCCAGCCATCACCCGCACGCTGGATCGCAATATCTGGCGCGACCTGATGCTGAAATCCGGCATGCTTTCGCTGATGGATGCCGAAGCCCGCAGCCAGTGGCATAAAAATCTCGATGAAGGGGAGCTACCGGTCATCAGCGAAGCCAATATACTCAGCACCTTTGAGCAACTTCACCAGAGTAAGCAGGAGGTATTCGAGCGCGGGGTGATCAATGTATTCAAAGGGCTGTCCTGGGATTACAAAACCAATCACCCTTGCTACTTTGGCAAGAAAATCATCATCAGTAATCTGGTGACCTACAACCGTTGGGGCTTTGGCCTGAACTGGGGCTGGCGACGCGATCAACTGGCCGACCTAGAGCGTATGCTCTATCTGCTGGATGGTAAACCGATCCCCGACAATCGGGGTGATGTCACCATCCGGCTGATGGACCATATCCGCGATAATCCTCACGAGCAGGAATACGAGGATGAGTTCTTTAGTGTGCGTTACTTTCAGAAAGGCACCGGGCATATCACCTTTAAACGCCCCGACTTGATCGATCAGATGAACGACATTATTGTCAAACATTATCCAGGGATGTTGGCGGCAAGGTGATTATCGACAGGCTAGGGGGAAGGATGGAGGTTGTCCATCGCACCGCATCTGGTAATGTAAAAGGGGTGTAGGTCACGTATCGTTTGGCGGGAGAAGGGCGATGATGAGAAAAGGGAATAGCAGTATCTTAAAAACAGCTGCATTAACCGGTGATGTGAAAGACGCAGATACGACTGCGATCGATCACTCGCGTATCACTACGTCATCGGGGGAGGGCTGGAATAGTTGGTTTGCTACCGAGGATGTCACTTCTGATTTTATGGAGGACAGGGAGCAACCTAAAGCATCTCAGACCTGATGATGTCTGCGAACCGATTGTCAGATATGCACTCGCCATCTTGATAACGATTTTGCTATCTACATTAAACCGCGATAGCATCTAACCGCTGAATGAAGTTGTACCGATGTTATTTATACATCAGATTTTGCATCGCAACATTTTTACCATCACTGTTGAATTGTGTGGCGAGTAGTCGGTGGTGTGAAGGGAAAAAGACTGAGTATACAAATGAGGATATATCGACTATGTTGGCTTGTGATGTGTCTTTATTTTCAATAAGATGGGTGTGTTTTTCAAGTCCCGCCCCGGCACCATCGTTTAAGTTAATAAAAACAATTAGTTATAAATATTATTACGCCACCGCAAGGTGGTTTTTTTGTGTGAAAATCACCATTTCATAATATCTCTTCATAATATTTTGCTGCCATTACTGACCATCAACAACTGGCACAACAGCAATTTTTCGGTCATATCTTGCAGTTTGTTCAACATTCTTATGGCCTGAGATGGCCTGTCTATCATAGAGATTACCTTTCAAATCTGAAATCCCTTTGGCTTTCAGGTCGTGAAAAGTGAAATCAAAATTCAGTGTGGGAAATCGTTCTTTCGCTTCCAGCTTTGCTTTGCGCCAGCGGCTGTTAAAACCGTCGCGTGTGTATTTCGCCCCTGATGACTGGTGGATGATGTATAAACTGACCATTCCAACGTTTAGATCTAACGATTTGGCAATCCCTATGGCGGCTTTAAGTCTGGGGCTCCACGCTTTAATTTGCGCCACGGCTGTTTTGCTTTGCTTGATCAAAATCCCTTCACTCAGTAACTGGCTCTTCTTCATTTCAAGAACATCGTTTTGCCGGGCGCAACAAAGATACGCCAACTCCATTGCAACCTTCACCACATCGGGTGCTACTGAGTAAAGCGCTTGATATTCTTCATGTGTAATGTAGCGATCGCGGCTAACTTCTTTGTATTGTCTCACCCCTTTTGTCGGATTACCTTTCACCAGCCCGCGCTCATAGGCCCAACGATAAACCCGAGACATGAATGCTTTTTCTTGATGTGAATCGGGATGTAAGCATACCCGTTTTAGTTCCACACACTTTTTGAGATTTCCGGTTTCTCAGCCATCAGCCGGTATTCTTCCGGCGTCAGGTTATTCAGCGATTCATGGGGTCGTTCGCTGTTGTATTCCGTCAGCCAGCGCTCCGTGATTTCCCGTGCTTCATTCAGCGTTCTGAACAGATAAAAATCCAGGATTTCGGTCCGGTACGTCCGGTTAAATCGTTCGATAAAGGCGTTCTGCGTTGGCTTACCCGGCCTGATAAATTCCAGCATCACACCGTGGTTTTCAGCCCACTGTGCCAGAGCCAGAGATATCAGTTCCGGTCCGTTATCCATCCGCATCTTCAGCGGATATCCAGACAGGCCGGGCTTAGTTCATCTACATTGGCTAATGTCCTTTCCTGGCCATGGCCGAAAGGTGAATTCCTGCTCGCAGGAGCATTGGGGATTCATCCTTCGGAGATCTGGCCAAGCCGCTACTTTGATGCAGCGGGCAACCTTATTGATCGCCAAAAGCAGATCAGGCGAAAGCTTGAGTAACGATTCTTTGGTGCCTGTAGATGTAAATTAGGTGTGCGGGGATCCGATCTTTTTAAGATCGGGTTCCCCCTTCTGATGCGTTGACTGACTAATGATGCAATTCGACCTAGGGGCATAAGTAAGCCGAAGAAAATGACTTTGCGGTTCTACCATAAGCCAACTGAGATAAACCCGTAAACGAAATCAAATACCTTTAAACACCTGCCCACGATGCCACTTAACAAACTGCTCCAGCGGATAGTATTCCCGCTTTTTAGGCAGTAATAGCGGTTTTCCCTCAAAATCCCAGAACAGGCGTTCGACGATTTTGCTGCCGTTAGCCCCTTCAGAAACCATCAGTTTCATGCCGTCATCAATGCCAATAACACCGATATCAAATGCCGAATGGTGCACCGAGCATAATGCCAGCCCGTTGGTCACAGTGCAGGGTCCACCGTATTGCTTCCATTTGATGTGCGCGGCTTCCAGGCCGACCGGCGTCGTATCGTGGCGTAAATCATAGCCACAGACCGCGCAGCGGTATTGGTAGGCACGCAACACGGTTTGGCGGAAATGCGGATCGCGAGACTTGCGTACATCGTCTAGAGCCAATTCCAGCCGGTTGGCAATCACGTCCTGCACGCTTTCAGGAAAGTGCTCACTTAAAATCTGCTGAGCCAGTTTATCGATGAGTTGCGGCTGTTTGCATAACAGCTGATAGCTGGCTTCGTCAAATCCCCCCATAACGTCATGCTGGATCAGCTCGCGGTTTGGTGGCTCTTTACTCCCTTTCCGGGGGGAACAGCGCTCATCATTCTGCAACTGCCAAAAACCATCCCCTCTCAACCGCCAAAATGGCATCTGTGGAACATGAGCGCGCCGCTGTGGCCCAAAGCTATGTAAAAGGGCCAGTAAATGTGTGCGGATTTCATCGCCATAGTGAAATAAACGGGGGTGACCCTGCTGATAGGCCGAGAGTACATACAGCAGCAACAAGGGCTTATGGGGCGCACGCTGGTCGCCTTTACGCCAGATTGACAGGTTACTGATGGCGGTTTGAAGTTCCTGAACTGATGATATATCCGGTACAGGTTGAAAGAGATATATAACGATAATGCTCGTAAAATCAGTGAGATTCAAGATGTACTGCGATCGGCGGCCCAGTTTGATCGGTTTCGGAAACTCGCCGTCCTTAATCAATTTATAGAACCACTTGTCGGTCATGCTGATATATCCACTCACACAAAGAAGGAGGCGAGCCGAAACCTGCACTTCATAATAAAAAGCGAAAAAACATTTTTTATCGAATAGATTCGGCGGTTGTCGCGTTTACCCATTATTAAGACACTGATGAAGTTCGTTTATGACTGAGACTACGCAACCTGTAACCCGGAGTTCACCATGAACCGTTTTTCGCTTTTATCTTCCGCTGTCCTGAGACATTTTCTGTTTCCTCTGGCGTTTGTTCTGCTCCCTGTCACTTCGGTTTTTGCCGCAGGTGACGATAATACAAACAGCAAGACGCCAGATTGTCCCACCGGGCAGGTTTACGACAGCACGACAAAGCGGTGCGTGCCGGAGAAAACCAGTCGACTCAGCGACGAGGACAAAACTCACTATGCTTACCATCTGGCAAAAAAAGGGGAATATCAGGCAGCCCTGAACCTGCTCGACACCCTAAAAAATGGCAATACAGCTGAGGCATGGAATTATCGCGGGTATGCGACACGTAAGCTGGGCCGTACTGATGAAGGGATTGGCTATTATCAGCGCGCATTAGCACTCGATCCGGGTTATGCCAAAGTACGCGAATACCTGGGGGAAGCCTGGCTGGTGAAAGGACGTCCAGACCTGGCAAAAGAACAATTGAAAGCCATCGCCTCACTTTGCGGCCATGGCTGTGAGGAGTTCAGGGATCTGCAGGCTGCCATTAATGGCCATCCCGAATCCTGAATAATGGTATGAGGATAAAAAAATCACTACCAGTGACGTTCGTCAGCACCTTGCTGAACATCTGACACGCCTTTGGCGTTATGGATTGGTTCTGTCACGTAACCGAGAGGTTGCTGAAGAACTGGTCCAGTCAACCTGTGTTCGCGCGCTTGAAAAAAGCGCGCAGTTCACCCCCGGCACGCGCATCGACAGTTGGTTATTCGCAATCCTGCACTCCATCTGGGTTTCTGATGTACGCGCCCGTCAGGTGCGACTTGGTCAGGGGTTTGTTGAAAGCGATGAATTACCGGCACCTGATACCAGAGAGCTGGATGATACCCGCCTTCACTATGCGAAAGTCATGCAGCACGTGAGTGCTCTGCCTGAAGCACAACGCAATGCCGTTTTTTTGGTTTATGTTGAAGGCTTCACCTATCAGGAGGCATCAGAAACATTGTCCGTACCAATTGGAACGATCATGAGTCGGCTGGCGACTGCGCGGGCGAAAATAGCCCAGATGGTTAACACACCGCCTTCTGTACAGGAGAAACGTTTTTGAAATCCACCAGATTCACAGCACCGTATGGTGATGAGGCGATAACCGCCTGGCTGGATGGCGAGATGCAGGCAAATGATGCTCAGCGATTTGAGGCCGCTCTTGAGCAGGATGTACAACTGTCTCAACGAACTGAATTGCTGCGTCTCAACCAGGATGACTTTGCCAGTGCTTTTGCGCCTCTTCTTAACGCGGCGCCCCAGTCGCGCATGGAGGAACAGCTGGCTAACCTGCTCTCCCAACAACCCGCAACCACCGACAAGGCAACGGGGGTCAGCCGCCGCTCGCTGATTGCAGCCTCGCTAAGTTTTCTGGTTATCGGTTCTGGGCTGGGCTATTTCGCACGCCCCACAGCCCGCTCTCTGAGTGAAAGTGAAAAAATTCGTGACCTTGAGGCTCAGTACATGTCGCTGTATAGCGCAGAAACATTGCTCGATGCAGACAATTCCGCATCTGCGTTGCAGCGGGGACTGGTACGTACGGCGCAGGACATTGGTTTGCAAGCCAATGAGCGGCAACTTGCCCTGCCGGGAGCTGAGCTGAAAATGGTGCGCATGCTACGCTACGACAGCACGTCGATTGCGCAAATTGCCTGGATGCATGCCGACTTCGGCCCGATGGCGCTGTGTATTTCTCCGGACCGTCATCCTGCCAGCTCCGAACTTAATCATGAGCAGCGTCATTCAATGAACCTTGTCTGGTGGCATTCCGGGCGCTATCAGTTTGTGTTAATTGGCCGTAACCCGGCTTCTCAGTTAAGACAAAGCGCGCTGACATTGCAGGCGGAGCTTGCTTAGAATCGAGGACGCTCCGGCAGTCCGAAGGGGCTGGCTGCCGGGATGGTTTGTGCAACCGGATGTGGACTGGCCTGAATATCAATATTGATTATTACTGTGTCATCCACCAGTGCAGCAAAACTGTCCATATTGAATGCTGAACGCGAAATCGCTGTCGAGGCATGCAGAGAAATGCTTTCAGCGGCGAAAAATTCCCCGTTTTTCCCCTTCAGTAAGGCATCCAGAATGACCGGGCGCAAAATGTTCTTCACGGCCAGAGTGCCAAAAACACGAAAATGCCCCTCTCCCAGCGCCACCACACGATTGCTGGTGAAAGTGATATTCGGGTAACGTCCGGCATCGAAAAAAAAGCCGCTTTTCATCTGATAAATGAGCAGACTATTGGATGCCTCCAGCGTTGCTACCGGAATGGTCACATCAATGCGGTCTTTCTCTGCGTTCCCGGCATCCAGCGTAATGTCTCCCGTGACTCTTCCCAGGCTGGCTTCTGAGGTTTCCCCAAATGCACGCCATGAGAGTGCAATTGTCGTTTTCTGCGTGTTGATGCTGTAGCTGGCCGGGCTGGCGTATAGCAAAGGCGAGTTGATTAAAAAACCGAGAGCGATGATGGGCACGATGCGAGTCATAATGGTAATCCTTAATGTGATTACGATGTAAACGCGCCAACCGTGCTTTCTATTCGATTACACTATCGCTCGGTGACCTCGGCACGTGATGCGCTGACGAGCTGGAACCGTCATCCAGAGAAATTTCTCAAATTTAGCAATGTGTTGATTTCAAAATGGGTTATCACGACGACGCGAGTATTGAAGTCGCGAAGCGGAAAGCCAGTGAATCGCTACGGGTAAGCTAGACACTTTCGAACCGTTGATAATACTGCTGTTTATATTCGTTCGGCTAACTCTGGTTAAGTGCTTCCTACGTCGCCAACGGAGCCGGATTGCGCACCGACAGACGTTGCTTTCCCTTACGGTGAAAGAATGCCCATCAGAGCCCCGCCGCCCGGTTTTTTATTGAACGGGTTATAAAAGTATCCACTCAATTATAAATGTGAAATGAGCAGGCGTTTATTCAACTTTCTCAACAACGCCGGGTATGATTAAGCAGGAAAAAGCCCCCGGGGCAGCGGGCACTCGCATGCCTGCCGGGGGAAAACTGAAAATGATTAAAGGTGCAGTCCCGACAAATCAGGAACCTTATAAGGAAGACAAGCAAGTGGCAGAGGGTAGCCGCGACCAGCAGGCGGTACCTGCCGGTCACTCATCCGTTATTTCAGATGTTCTTTCAACTGCCCTGCTGCCTGACCTATGGCTGCCCGTACAGCAGGAACATCACTCAGCGCATTCAGCAAACCAAAATCATGGATCAAGCCGTTATAGCGGGTCACCGTCACATCCACACCAGCTGCATCGAGTTTACGCCCGAAGGCTTCTCCCTCATCACGAAGTACGTCGAACTCGGCAGTCTGGATCAGTGTGGGTGGCAATCCCAGCAGTTGCTCACGCGTTGCGCGCAGTGGTGAGGCGAGAATATTATTACGTTCATTCTCTTTAGTCGTATAGGCATCCCAGAACCACTTCATCATGTTTCGTGACAGGAAATAGCCGTTTTGATAGTGATTATAAGAACCTGTATCGAAATTCGCGTCAGTGACAGGCCACAGCATGACATTGTAGCGAATGGCAGGGGATTTATGTTGTTTTGCCTGAAGCGCTACGGCGGCAACCATGTTTCCACCCACGCTGTTACCCACCAGCGCTAAACGTGTCCCATCAACGCCAATTTCGCTGCCGTGCTCGGCGACCCAGCGGGTAGCGGCATAAGCCTGATTGATAGCCACTGGGAAGTGTGCTTCTGGCGACGGTGTGTAGTTGACATAGACCGCTGCCGCACCGGACTGACTGACCAGGTCACGGATGAGTCGCTCATGCGTCTGGAAATCGCCCAGAATCCAGCCGCCACCGTGGAAGAACATGAAAACAGGCAGGGTTCCCTGTGCGTTATGAGGCTTAACAATTTTCAGTGTAATATTCTGGCCGTCAACGCTGATCGTTTTTTCGCTGACGTTCGCCGCCGGCAGCGTGGCTCCTTTCTGCGCATCGATCAACACCTGACGTGCGGCCTGTGGAGACAATTGTTCAATGGGTTTTCCCCCGCCGCTGTTTAATGCATCTAAGAATTGCTGGACGTGGCGTTCTGGTGTGGATGCATCAGCAAAACAGTTGACTGAAACGGCTGCCATTGTGGCAGACAGTAATGCAGATTTGATATTCATTGTGTCACCTTATTAAAATTGTTTGCGATTATATAGTGCGCTACTTATATGGATAAAAAACAAGATTTTCCTGCCTTCTCTCATGTGAATGCCATTCCGCCTGAATGGGGAAATCCTGCATCACATCACTGAAACGTGCGCCCGGCCAGGGGAGTAGTCAGGCGCCCATTACGAGACATGCAGAGAGTTAAAGGCCCAAATCAGATAAACTCGGATGGTCATCTGGACGACGCCCCAGAGGCCAGTGGAACTTGCGTTCGCTTTCTTTAATTGGTATGTCATTGATACATGCGTAGCGATGATGCATCAAGCCATCTTCGCCAAATTCCCAGTTTTCATTGCCGTAAGAACGGAACCAGTTACCGGCATCATCGCGCCATTCATAGGCGTAACGAACGGCAATGCGGTTGTCAGTGAATGCCCATAGTTCTTTTATCAGACGATACTCAAGTTCTTTATTCCATTTGCGTGTGAGAAAGCCTTCAGCTTCTTCACGATTGGTTGCGAACTCGGCGCGGTTACGCCATTTGGTGTCCAGTGAGTACGCCTGCGATACCTTATGAGCATCACGACTGTTCCAGCCATCTTCAGCGAGACGCACTTTCTCAATCGCTGATTCGCGGGTGAAAGGAGGCAGCGGCGGACGAATTTCTGTATGAGACATGTTCAAGACCCCTTTGTATTTGGATGCACCCGTAAAACCGGGTTCTGGATACTCAGACTTCAGATTTCACCCACTGCCCCACAACGTCCATTACGCTAAGGTCGGAGCGGCATTCGCCTGTCTTATTCGACCCGGCGATAGTGCTTCCCACTGCGTTAACAACCGTCTGACCAGAGGTGTAGCTCTGTGTCCATGCGCTAATGGTAGAACGATCGTTCTACCTTCGTCAAGAGGCTTGCTAAAAAGATGATAAAAAAATCAGAATGCAGTTTGTTTGAGCAAGAGGAAGGGCTTGCCGGGTAACTAAATAACGGGATGATTGAATTCACCCCCTCTGCGTGAGTACAGAGAGGGTCTTTGATAAATCAGACGGAAATGATTTTTTATATCGCAGGAGACTGCACAATCAGCAGTAATGATGCATTTTTAAAATGCACACCTGGGCGTTTATTGCGATACCTGTTCCAGTAACAGTTTAGCAATATCCCTGGCGTCGTCAGCGGCGTTGTAATCGCCCATTACACATGACATGGTGATCGCGCCTTCTACCAGTATCAGCAACTTTCTTGCCAAGGGGAGAGACGGCTCGATATCCAACTGCCCGACAAGTTCAAGCGTGTAATCCAGTAATTTCTGTTTATGTCGTTTGGCTATCAGGCGAACAGGATTGGCACTGTCGCCCACTTCACCCGCCGTATTGATAAACGCACATCCGCGATATCCCTCGGACTCAAACCAGCCTTTGAGCACGGTGAAAATGTTCAGGATACGCTCCTGCGGGGTATCCGCTTTGTCGCATTCCGTCCTGAACCATTCCATCCAGCGTATATCGCGCGCATTCAGCGCGGCAGCTGCCACTTCGTCTTTATTGGCGAAATAACGATAAATACTTTTTCGGGCAACGCCTGACGTCTTCACCAGAAGATCCATACCAGTGGCATGAATGCCGTTCTGATAGATAAGTTGTTCGGCGGTCGCGAGGATTTTTTCTCGTGTGTTAGTCGTATTTTTGTTCATAGCATAAGGGTAGAACTAACGTTCTCCTTGGTCAAGTGTCAGACAACACGTGTTTTGAATATAAGGTGTGCGCATCGACAACATCAAATTTGCCTTAATCGCGACATAAGAAGAGCGGCCAAAATCACTACGATTTCGTCCTGTTTCTGAAGGCCGCCACTTTCATTCGATTGCCACAGGTCGCCATACTGCACCAGCGGCGGCGATGTGATTTGCTCAGATCGTGGAACAGTAAGATGCAGTCGTGTGCTTCACACTGGCGCACGAATTCAAATTTATTGCCAGTAACCAGTTTCACCAGTGCATCGGCAATGGGCCAGAGAAGACTTTCGGGGCTATTGCCGACGGGATGAGCATCAACATGATAGCACTGCGCGTCCTGATCCCATTGCAATCTCGTCAGGGGATGTCCTTGCTCAAGAATCCGGTTAATCACATCCAAATCAACCTCAACGGCGTTCATTGCTGCATGCACAACCGCTCTGGAGGCATCACGGAGTTGGCGAGCTTCAGCTAATAATCCACCTGGTGGCTCTGTCCCCATTGAAACAAGGCCCACCGTTGTAAGCCAGTCTATAACGCTGAGATCGCCTTCAAAACAATCATGTCTGTCGTCTCCTGTTCCGCATTCAGTGTTAATGAAATCCAGCGCGAGGTTATCCATAATGCACGCTGAGGCGGTATTACCCACCGATGGCCCTCTGTTTCGACCAGCATTACGCCCTTGGTAGCAAATAATAGTTGCCCTTCGATGTGGTGATGCGGAGGGTCTGATTCTCCCCGCTCATAGCGTATGGCGGTGCCAGACCAACCTGTTAACTCATCATGTCTTGGCGCTTTATCTATACTACCTGGCATTTCAGATTTAGCTCCTGCAAGTATGATAGCGAAATCGGAACCACCCGGGTATGACCAACCGGGTGGGGGATGCATTCAACATCAGGATTATCATCAGTTTTACAGGAGCCTATCCTAATGCGAGTTCACTTTATCGTACATGAAAGTTTTGAAGCCCCAGGTGCGTATGAAACATGGGCAAGGTCACGTGGGCATGAGGTCACTTTTTCACGTGTTTATGCAGGTGAAAAGCTGCCAGAGGATGTGAAGGAGGTCGATTTCTTGATTATTATGGGCGGACCGCAGGACCCGGCCGTCACCCTTGAAGCGTGTCCTCATTTTGACTCTCGCCGTGAGCAGGCCGTAATCGCCAGTGCAATACATGCTGGTAAAGCTGTCATCGGTATTTGTTTAGGCTCGCAGCTCATCGGTGAAGCACTGGGTGCCCCATTTGCCCACAGTCCGGAAAAGGAGATCGGTAAGTTCCCGATTGCCCTGACAGAATCAGGAAAGGAACATGACATGTTCTCTCATTTCGGTAAGGGGCTTGAAGTGGGTCACTGGCACAGCGATATGCCGGGCCTTACATCTGATGCAGAAATCATCGCGTACAGTGAAGGTTGTCCGCGCCAGATAGTGGCTTACTCTGACCTGGTTTATGGGTTCCAGTGTCATATGGAGTTAACGTCAGATGTAGTCGAGGGGCTTATTGCCCATTCAGAAAACGATTTGAGCCGGGCTGCGGAATTTCGCTTTGTTAACACCCGCGAAGCGCTTCGGGCGCATGACTACAGTGAAATGAACAATGTGTTGTTCGCTTTTCTGGACAAACTACAGGTTTGCTACAACTCATCTATACTAGGACGATCTTTTAAGAACATGTCACTTGAAAAGTCTGCCTTTGGCATGAAATAGCCTGCCTATAGCTGTTACCTCGTGTGAGGAAACGGATACCATGACTGTTCATGTTAAATTTTAAAGATATCTCATCCTGCTAGCTCGTTCATTGATTAAAGATTTAAACGAGGGCTGAAGCATTTTTCCACAGGAGATCATTAATAATGTCAGTGACTACGGGTGTGCACCATATTGGTTTAGCCGTATCAAATCTTGAAGAAAGCGCTGAATTTTTCACTAAATTATTGGGCTGGGAGGAAGTTAAACGACGCGAAGATTATCCAGCCATTTTTGTAAAAGATGATGCACTCATGATAACGCTTTGGAAAACGCAAGCAGATGAACCCACTAAATTTGATCGTAAAATGAATGTAGGACTCCATCACTTAGCTTTGCGGGTGAAAAGTAAAGAGGTCCTGTTTCAGATTCTGGATGTGTTGAAGGCGAATAATATTGAAATCGAATTCGAACCAACCTTTATCAGAGAAGGGCCGTCAATGCACATGATGTGTTATGACCCCAGTGGTATAAGAATTGAATTCCATTATTCTGAGTAGATAATTTCAGGCGGAAGGGACTAACCTGATTGGCGATAGCGCAGGGGAGGTGACGTCATTATTTGACGAATGGTACGATAGGCTGAAAATTTCCTGTAATTAATATGAAGGTTTTATGGTTATTACCACTACGCCGCGACTCGTCATTCGTTCATTTGCTGGCAAAGATGCGGCGGCGCTGTTCGATTATTTATCTTCGCCGCGTGCCCCCTGTTTTTATGATGAGAAGCTCCGTTCTCTCGATGAGGCAAAAAAAGAGGCGGACAAGCGCGCCCATGATGTCAGTCAGTTCGCTGTATGTCTTAAAGAAACCGACGAACTTATCGGCCACTTGTTTGCGGATAATCGTGAAGAGTCAGACCAGAATACCTGGTGCGTGGGCTGGCATTTCAACTCGCGTTATGAAGGTCAGGGCTTTGCCACTGAATCCGTCGCTGCACTGTTTGATTATTTGTTTACTGAAAAAGCAGCCAGCCGCCTGTATGCCTATGTTGAAGACTATAATCTGGCGTCTCAGCGGCTTTGTATGCGCCTTCGTATGCGTCAAGAAGGCTGCTTCAGGGAATTCGTCTCTTTTGTCAGGGAAGATGGCAGGCAAAAATATGACAACACCTTCGTTTATGCGCTTCTTAAAAAAGAGTGGCAGGCCACGGTATAGTCTTTAGAGAGAAATTCTAATCCGCCTTCGCATTGACGTTAATGCCAACGCTTCGCTCGAGGCGAGCATAAAAATATCACGATGCATCCACATTAATTAGCGTGAATGGGTCACGGCGTCACTGTTTTTCGTTCGGCAAAATAATGTGCGGGAGTGCTGCCCATCGTTTTTCTGAACATGGTGATGAAGGCGTTAACCGATTCATACCCTAATGCAGTGGCCACATTTTGCACTGATACGCCGCTGGCAAGCTCTCGCAACGCAATGATCAGGTAAAGCTGCTGGCGCCAGCGCCCAAAGGTCAGTCCCGTTTCGCGCAGCATTAGCCGTGCAAGCGATCGTTCACTCAGTGCCAGTTTCTTTGCCCATTCTTTGAAGGTGCTACGGTCTTCTGGATGATCTACCAGCGCATCAGCCATTGCGCGTATTTTGGGATGAGTAGAGACCGGCAGGCTTAATTTCTGTTGCGGCATAGCGACTAATTCATCAAGGGTAACGCGGGTGAGCCTGGCGATGTGGCTGTCCGGTAGGTAATCAACGTCTTCGTGAGTTAAACGGTTGACCAGTTCTTTTATCAGTTGGGAAATGGCCAGAGCGCAACATTTATCTGGCAGTGCAGCGGCTCCGGGTTCAATGAATAAATAGTTGAGATGCGCGTTCCAAGTCGCTTTGATGCTGTGAGGCATTCCGCCAGGGATCCATACAGCACAGTGAGGAGGAACGATCCATATGTCATTCTCCGCGCGACAGATAACAGCGCCATAAAGCGCAATAATCAATTGTCCCTTACGGTGTGTATGAACGGGCACTTCTGCTTCGTAATCAACGAAATCAATATGCCGTGCGACTGCCGGGCACTGTGTTGAATCGGGGTCAAAGAGTGTGGTGGCGTACCGTGGTTGCATATCATTGGCTATATTTAGGTATTTTTTGACAGAATATAGTATTTAATGAAGTGTGCAACCCGGTAATAATTATCGGCATGAGCAAAACAGACTTCTTCCTCCTCCGCTTATTGCGGAATAAATATGTCGTACTGCGCCGTGCCAGAAGGTATTTGTTCTCACCCACGTTGGTGGGTGATGCCAATGCCTTGCTGTATTCCGCCAAGAGTTTTGCGGCAGCGATGCTGGCTTATTACATCGCCTTATCGATAGGGTTGGATAAACCGTCTTGGGCAATCATCACTGTCTATATTGTTTCGCAAACCTCGGTTGGCGCTTCCCTAAGTCGAAGCGTTTATCGTTTGGCGGGAACGATAATTGGGGCGGGGGCGACCGTTTTAATCGTACCTGCTTTTGTCAATATGCCGATTGTTTGCAGTGTGGTGCTCGCCAGTTGGATTGCCTTTTGCCTTTACTTATCGCTGCTTGACCGTACGCCTCGCGCTTATGCCTTTGTATTAGCCGGTTACACCGCGAGCCTGATTGGGTTTCCCGCTGTATCTGATCCCGGCGCGATGTTTGACATCGCGATTACCCGGGTGCAGGAAATCGTGATAGGTATCTTCTGCGCAGTTTTGGTCCATAGGTATATTTTGCCAAAACGGGTATTAGGGCTGTTTAATAGCAAGATATCGGAAACATTGTACTTAGCACGACAGAGGGTCGCAGACGCGTTAACAGGTAAAACCAACGAGGCCTCGGAAAACCTAAGGTTGGCACTGGCGTTACAATTCCTACAGGGCGTAAATCACCATATACCCTACGACGTTGCCCTCTCAGTACCTGTCCGTCATGCCCGAAAAGTTATCCATGACCGGCTGGCGAGGTTGCTCGTGGTCAGTTGTGAATTACGCGATCGTCTGCAGATGATAGATACGTTACCTATCGATCTACAGATGTTGTTGGCCGATACCCGGAACTGGCTTACCTGCGAGGATGCAGAACAGCGAAAAAGAGTGGGAGAAGCGCTAAAAGCACGCAGCGAGACGCTAGCATCGTTATTCGCCGCAGGTGTGCTGACGTTTGAAGACGCGTTGCGGGTGAGCTTAATTCATTATTTGCAGCAGGCAATTATCCTACTGCAGCAGTGCGAGCACCTTGCTGATGTTATCCATCGCGCGCAACCCGCGAAAATGAAGCCGGAGGACAAGGTGGTTAAGGGGTATGTTTTCCACCGTGACAGCCTTACTGCGGCACGTACTGCGTGTGGTGCTTTCGTGATAATACTGAGTGGTTGTCTGATATGGATTTACTCTGCCTGGACTGATGGTGGCACGGCGGTTTCTATACTGGGTGTTTGCTGCACATTGTTTGGCAGTTTCGATACTCCGGCCCCGCACATTGTTAAATACATTGTTGGTTCCGTGTATGGCGTAATGATCAGTCTGGTCTACAGTTTTGTCCTTCTCCCACAGATCGCCGATTTCAATGTGCTGGTTGCGGTGCTTGCCCCCGCATATTTGCTGGCCGGATCGTTACAGGCGCGTCCTCCCACCACGTTTATGGCCATGGGGATCACGCTGACACTGCCTATTTTATGTGAGTTAGGCGCCCATTATCGGGGGGATTTTGCCGTAGCGGTGAATACCGCCATCGCCTTATTTGCTGCGACAGGATTTGCTGTGGTCAGTATGCGTTTGCTGCAAACCGTGCAGGCAGACTCTGCCATAAATCGTTTGCTACGACTTTGCAGGCGTGACGTCAGGCGCAGCGTGAAGGGCGCTTTTTCTCCAGATGAGGTGCACTGGACGAATCTGATGATAGACCGAACAGCATTGTTATTACCGCGTTTACCACGAAGCAGTCACTCATCGGAGCAGGCCCTAAACACGCTGTTGCACTACCTGCGTATGGGCCTCTCCGTCATGCACTTGCGGCGTTTACGTCTGAATGCTGGGCGTGAAGTGGTTGGGAGAATCAATGAGATGCTTCACTTACTGGATCATGAGACAGACACCGATATCTTACGCCAGCGTATTGCGTCAATGGTGGGGATTTATTCTCCGACGGTACATGAACCATCGCGCCAGTTCATCTACAAACTGGTTGATCTTCACTGTGCATTGAAAGAACAGAACAGGAATCAAGCTGATGATGAGTGACGTTAATCTCTGCGGCGTCTTTTTGCCGGGTTTGTTAGTTATCGCACTCGTTACCTTATTCTGCACGTTGTTGCTGATTCCGCTTTTCTCGTTCAGCACGTTTTATCGCAGTTTGCCTTGCCGTCCACTGGTCGGTTTTTCGACGTATATTTTTGCCTTTTTCCTGCTGATGCAGGGTGCGCATGCGCTGAGGTTATTAGCATGAAATCACTTTTATCGCTGTTAGGCCGTTATGCGCTTACGTTAAGTGCTGTCGTAGCGGCATCCGTTCTGGCTTTTGTGATGTGGAAACACTATGCACAAACGCCATGGACTCGAGATGGCCGGGTGCGAGCTGACGTAGTACAGATTGCCCCTGATGTTTCTGGACCCGTGAACCGTGTTGCTGTGAGAGATAATCAGTGGGTCAATCGTGGTGATGTTATTTATACGATAGACCCACAGTGGTTGACGCTGGTCGTGAGCAGCGCACAGGCGGATGTTGACGCCAAACGTCATGAGATGTTGATGCGTCAGGATGCTGTGAGAAGACGTTCCCAGATCAAAGGGGTTATTTCCCGAGAGGATTTACAACAAACAGACAGTGCGGCAAACGTGGCAGTGGCGAATTATCATGGCGCGCTGGCTGCGCTGGAGTTAGCACAGCTCAATCTATCACATGCCACCGTTCGGTCACCGGTATCGGGTTATGTTACGCATCTCAGGCTTCTTCCCGGAGACTATGCAACCGCTGGCGTGACAAAGGTTTCAATCATCGATGCTAACAGTTTCTGGGTGGTTGGCTATTTTGAGGAAACGAAGCTGCGTCATATTCGCGTGGGGAACACCGCACAAATCGCGCTTATGGGATTTGAACCTGTGATGGCCGGTCATGTTGAGAGCATTGGACATGGAATAGGTGACAGCAATGACGATACGGGCGGGCTTGGCTTGCCAGACGTCAACCCTACCTTTAACTGGGTGCGACTTGCGCAGAGAATTCCCGTGCGCATTCATATAGATAAGTTACCCAGTGGGATTGAATTAGTGGCAGGATTGTCTGCGAGTGTCTCGATCACGCCTTAAGTGTGAATAATGACGCTGTTATAGAGTGGCCAGATGCTAGAGTGAATAGCAAACAGTAACAGAGAGCCTATCCCAATAGGGCTAGTCAATGGCTGCACCAATGCCGCTTACCAGGATAGGTTCTTAGCGGGAGACGTTTATAGGGTTACTCCATGCCGCAATATTAGGTTATCTGTTTCTCGGCGTGAGGTTAGCACTGAGAAATATGCTGGCATGTACGGCGATTGTCGCCAGCACGCTAATGATAGATTAATCAAATCAGGAGAGTATAAGATGTCCGATCAGCCCTCGATTGCTCTTGTTGGCCCCGGTGCTATTGGTACGACGATCGCCGCTGTGCTTCATCAGGTTGGTCGTACGCCCGTCCTTTGTGGGCGCACCGCGCATCCCCAGTTAATTTTGCGTCACGAGGGCGGTGAGGTTGTCGTACCAGGTCCGGTATTAAACCATTCGGGGGAAATCCGCCAGCCCTTCGATCTGGTGTTTGTGGCAGTGAAAACTACCCAGTTAGCTGACAGCGCCCATTGGCTGGCTGCGCTGTGTGATAAAAACACCGTAGTATGCGCACTGCAAAATGGCGTCGAACAGGAAACGCAACTGACACCCTACGTTAACGGCGCAAGAGTGCTGCCTTCGGTCGTGTGGTTTCCGGCACAGCGTGAGCCGGATGCCTCAGTCTGGTTACGTGCCAAACCACGCCTGACACTGCCGCATGTGCCGCAGGCACAACGGGTCGTTGATGCGCTTGCTGGCACATGCTGTGCGGTTGAGCTGTCAGACGATTTTGTCTCCATCGCTTGGCGCAAGCTGTTGCAGAACGCGGTCGCGGGTCTGATGGTCCTTGCTAATCGCCGCGCCGGAATGTTTTCACGCGAAGATATCACTGAACTGGCACTGGCCTATCTGCATGAGTGCCTGACGGTAGCGCGTGCTGAAGGTGCGATACTGAACGATGACGTACCCAAGGCGATCCTGGATGGTTTTCATCATGCGCCTGCGGATCTTGGCACGTCTATTCTCGCTGACCGTCAGGCCAATCGCCCACTGGAGTGGGATATCCGCAACGGCGTGGTGCAACGTTATGGTCGCTCTCAGGGGATTCCTACACCTATCAGCGATGTGCTGGTCCCGCTGTTGGCTGCAGGGAGTGAAGGTCCGGGGTGATGCCATGTACACGATGTGCTGGTGTATCCGTCCAAACCTCATCCTTATTTCTGACTGGTATTAGCACCCGCACAAATAATGGGTGCTATGCCATCCGACGATTACAAACATCCCATTGCTTTCGCTAGCGTCCCTTTGCGGGATTTGAGTTTAGCGGCCACGTCCTTTGGTAAAGAAGGCCAGATATTCAGATGTGGTTTGGTTTTCGCCTCTATCTCGTGAATAGTGACCTGATAGTGACAGATGTTAGCCGCTCGGGGCGTATCTTGATCCATAATAAATGCAGCAAACTCGCCTGTTTCTGGATGGTTGCCGGTGAAGATAACCTTCCAGTAACCGCTGGGAATCTCGACGTCAGGGGCTGCTGGCAGCGTGGCTATCTTACGCGTAAATAAAGGGCCAGTAACCACGTAAACGGGGGCGGAATCTGGGCGGTTTGCCAGCAAGCGCTCTTGCAATTCCAAACGGGCCCAAGGCCCTTGGTTTAAGGCTGAGCGCTGTGGCGTGATATTCGACAAATAGTTTAGCGATTGCCAATCGGATGAACCAGCAAGCCCCGCGAGCGGTGCCTGATGTCCGCGATCGACAGATAAAGCAGCATTTGCACCGGTGTAGGCGGCTGGGGCAAGCGAGTCCGAATCTGGTAGCACGGGGTCGCGCCTCCAGTTTCTGGTGCCACCACTGGCAATACTGTCATGTGTGATTTTATAGGCCACCCAATTGGCAAACCGGGTATTGCGATTATTGTTTAATGTGTAGGCTTCGCGTATCACGGTTTGTTGGCTTCCCCCCACAGGACATCCCACCGCACAGTTATCAATATCTGGCTCATCGACGGGTACGCTCATCGGTGAGAATATGTCTGATGCTATCGGCTCAGGTTGTTTTGTGGTGGTGCATGCGGCAAGAAACATGACTGGAAGCAGTCGTAAAAACGTATATTTCATAGCTTCATCCAAGTGCTGACAACATCGGGATAGAGGGATAAATGCGAACCAATTACACTTCGCATAAAAGACAAAGTGACATGTGTTTTTTAAACGGTAGTTTAATATCAATCAATGCAATAAAAATAAATGATGATCTTGAGAGGGCGGTTCCAGATGGAAATATTTTTTTGCAGCGATGCTCTGATATGCCATCGCCGAAAGGGCACTTTAATATTGAGGGACTTTCTGAGTTTGCTGATCGATTAATCGTTGGGGGGGATGCGGAACCCCTTCAACGAAATAACAAACATCCCTGCTTTCTTGCTGATCTTTGCACC
>NZ_JAGFPF010000350.1:0-1696 GCF_025962695.1 Candidatus Symbiopectobacterium sp. NZEC135
TGGTGTTTTATTCTGTATTTTTGTGTTTGTAAAACATTAGGCATTAGCGTTTGTGTGGATTTGTTTTAGATATGCTTAATGTGCCTTTTATAATTTACGCTATGTGCGTAAATTGATATTTTATCGCGGCAAATTATACCCAGGAAAAACATTTATCCTCTGGTAGGGATATTATTTTCTGGTGTTAACCTTTAAAAGGAGATAAAGATCGTGAGAAAAGGAACTCTTAATTTATGTATGGCACTCATTGGTGGGGTGTTTGGCATCGTTCACTTATCCGCTATTGCCGCAGAAAAAACTGCGGTCACCTATAGCAATGTGAAATACCCGTATAAAGTGATTGACGGTGTATTGCACTATCAAAGTGCCGCGAATCTTCCCGCTGTGCCGATGAAAAATGTCAAGCCGGAGAGTTTCTCGGTGGTCTATTCCGATACGGCATTTGGGGTAGGGAAAGCGAACGACACCTATTACTGCAATGCGACTGCCTTGCCCAAGGCATTTAACCCGGAGAACGCCAAAGCAATTGATTCCTATCTGGTTAGTGAAGTTGGAACCTACGCCTATTGCAATAAAATGACCGTTAACATCGACTGGAAGAAATTTGAAGCCCTGGATTTTCCCTTCTTCAGCGATGGCAAACACATCTTTATGCGTGACGGTTCGGTGTTAAAAGGCGCTGACGTTGCGACGTTCCAGACAAAAGGAACGAATCAGGCCTTCGATAAAAAACACTATTATTTCAGAGAAAGTCATTCAGCCATCGTACCCTATAAAAAAAGCGTTAACATTTTTGAGCAATGTTTTGGCTGGGCCACTATTGATGATGCGCTTTATTATCGTGGTGAAAAAAACAGCGAGTTGGATGCAAGCACCTTTACCTGTCTTTCATTCAGTGTGACGGCGGATAAAAAAGGTTTTTATATTTACGGTAAACCGTTCCCGATTTTTACAGCGGATACCGATGTGAAAAACCTTAAAGCATTATCCGATTATGTTGTCTCCGACGGTAAATCAGTCTGGTTCGTGAAAATTGAGCCAGAACGGTTAGCCGGACTGGATGCGAGCAAAGTGACCGTCGATGAGAACGTTATTTCTGATGGGGTGAATGAATGGCAGTGCGGAGACTTTAAGTCACCGGGAGAAGCGATGTGCACCAAACAGTAATTTTTTAGCTGTGGGGGAAATGCGTCAATCGCTACGGCGCATTTCCAGCGTAAAGCGACAGCCTGTTTCCGAGCTATCGACCTGCATGCGCCAACCCAGATGCTCCACGATGCGTTGCACAATGGACAAGCCCAGTCCTTCGCCACGTTGATGCGCACTGGGCAGAAAGCGCTGAAATTGCTGCGGATCGATGCTGGGCGGTAGGCCAGGACCGGTGTCCGAAATGACAAGCGTACTGTCATTAAGGGCAATGCGCACTTCACCTTGCGCCGTGTACTGGCAGGCATTGCGCAGCAGATTCCAGATAACACTGCGCGCCAGTTCAGCATTGGTGTGCAGGTGGGGCGCTTGCGCTGCATCCAGAATCAGTGCCACGGGTTTTTTTGCCAGCCAGGGTTGGCAGCGTGTAATGCATTCCTCGATCAACGGACGCAGTGGCACGTCGGTTCGAGCCAGGGTTTGCGGATCGCGTGACAGCAGCAACAGACAGGTCAGTTGGCGCTGCATTTCCTGCGTGGTACGCACGATG
>NZ_JAGFPF010000351.1:0-1692 GCF_025962695.1 Candidatus Symbiopectobacterium sp. NZEC135
TGGCTTCTGGTCTCTCTTGTCGGGTTGGTTTCAAAAACGGCACCGATGGCACGATTAAAGTGGCGATCGATGCGATTAACGCCGCGAGTGCGCCGCACTGCTTCCTGTCAGTGACCAAATGGGGCCACTCTGCCATCGTCAACACCAGTGGTAACAACGATTGCCACATTATTTTGCGTGGTGGAAAAGCGCCTAATTACAGCGCCGAGCACGTTAGCGCCGTTAAGGATGGGCTGGAAAAAGCCGGACTGCGCCCGCAGGTGATGATCGATTTCAGTCATGCCAACAGCAGCAAACAGTTCAAGAAGCAGATGGACGTGGGGACGGATGTTTGCACGCAGATTGCTGGCGGTGAACGCGCAATCACCGGTGTGATGGTGGAAAGCCATCTGGTGGAAGGCAATCAGAGCCTGGAAAGCGGCGAGCCGCTGGTTTATGGCCGCAGTGTGACAGATGCGTGTATCGGTTGGGAAGATACTGAAACGCTGCTGCGACAGTTGGCTGCGGCGGTTAAAACGCGACGCGCGTAAAAAGTGGTTAACGAGCACATCGCTTGTTCCTGACCCCTGAAAGGGTCAGGAACGTCTGATGAATAGGAATGTTTACTTTTTGGCATCCGAGACGGGTTGTGTCACCCCGCGCGAGGCCAGCATACGTTGTGTATTTTCAAGCTCTTCTTGCAGTAACTCAGCATTTGGCAGCACCGTGCGAAAGTTTGCTGCCATCACCTTGGTAGGGAGTCCTTCCAAGGCATATCTTGCTAAAGCATGACCTCTGTCAGCACAGAGAATTAAGCCCACGGGAGGATTCTCGTCAGGCAAGGTCCAGTGTTCTTTGGCATAGTTACAGTACATATGCATCTGGCCTACATCCCCATGAGTCAGACTACCGAGTTTTAAATCAACGATGACCAGACAGCGCAACTGGCGATGAAAGAATAGCAGATCAACGCGATACCAGGTCTGATCAATGCGTAGTCGTCGCTGTCGTCCGATAAAGGTAAAACCATCACCGAGTTCCAGCAGAAAGTCCTCTAATCGATGGATTAACGCTTCTTCCAGATCGGACTCTGAATACTCGTCTTTGAGATCGAGAAACTCCAGCACGTAAGGATCTTTGATCGCCTCATTGGGAGTAACAATGTCTTGTTGCTTCGGTATTGAGCCAGTGACCAGCATGGCTGCTTTATCACGGGAAAGCGCAGTGCGCTCATAAAACTGGCTACTGATTTGTCGGTCGAGTTGTCGCACACTCCAGCCGCCTTGTAGCGCTTCGGTTTCATAGAATTGGCGGGCATAGGCATCCTTGACCGATAACAGACGAACATAGGCTGACCACGGCAGTGTGAAAAACTGTGCCAGTTCAGTGAGTTCAAAATTCCGAGACAGTGTCTCGGAATTTGTCGGATCGCGTTGCTTGCCAGATTTCCGAGACACTGTCTCGGAAATCATTGAACGTGAGTAGGTGAGGAAGAATCGGCGCATATTTTCCAGATTATCCACGCTGAAGCCGCGCCCAAACCGTGCTGTCAGATCATTGGATAAGCGCGCAATCAATTGCTCGCCGTAACCGGCTCGACGTCTGCCCTTCTGCTCGGCCTCAATAACGCGTCGGCCAATATCCCAGTAGCTCGCTGTCATCAATGCATTGACGCTGTAGGCTACGGTGTGGCGAGCATCATCGAGCAACGCT
>NZ_JAGFPF010000353.1:0-1691 GCF_025962695.1 Candidatus Symbiopectobacterium sp. NZEC135
AACTTTGAATGGCATGTGGTTTATCAGTGGTTCAACGAGAAAACCGTTCTCGAAGGATTGGCGGTGACCCTGGGCCTTACGGTCGTGGCCATGATCATCGGTGTTATACTGGGGTTGCTGCTGGCCGTCGGTCGCATGTCCAGCAATCGGTTGCTCAGCGGGCTTTCCAGCCTCTACATCTGGTTTTTTCGTGGCACGCCGCTGCTGGTGCAACTGATTTTCTGGTACAACCTTTCCACACTCTTCCCTCGCGTCTCTCTGGGCATCCCCTTTGGCCCAGAATGGATAAGCTGGAACACCAACGATCTGATCACACCACTCACTGCGGCTATCGCAGGGCTAGCGCTCAATGAAGCTGCCTATATGGCAGAGATCATTCGTGGTGGCCTGCTTTCGGTCGATAACGGACAGGTGGAAACGTCACAGGCTTTCGGCATGAGCCGCAGCCGCGCGTTGCGTCGTATCATTATTCCGCAGGCGATGCGTGCCATTGTTCCACCGACCGGTAACCAGTTGATCAGTATGATCAAAGCGACTTCACTGGTGAGCGTAATCGCCATGGGCGATCTGCTCTACTCGGTGCAGGCCATTTATAATCGCACCTTCGAAGTGATCCCGATGTTGATGGTGGCAGTGATTTGGTATCTGTTCATTACCTCGCTGCTTAACGTGGGCCAATCCGCTATCGAACGCTATTATTCCCGCGGTGAGCGCCGCCCGGCATCGGAGACGCGCCGTACGCCTCCCGCAAAAACCAATGCGTCCAGTAAGGAGGCGTCTTAATGAGCAAGCAGCATTCCGCCACGCCGGAGAATCTGGAAAAAACGCCACTGGTGCGAGCACGCAACGTCCATAAATATTTTGGCGACAACCATGTATTGCGCGGTATCGATCTTGAGGTGAACAGCGGCGAAACTGTAGTGATTCTGGGGCCATCAGGTTCGGGTAAATCTACCTTCCTGCGCTGCATCAACCACCTGGAAGAAATGGATGAAGGTTACATCATGATGGGCGATGAGCAGATCGGCTATCAATTGCGTGGCGATAAGCTCTATGCACTGTCGGCACGCGACATTGCGCGCCAACGCAGTCACATTGGCATGGTGTTCCAACAGTTCAACCTCTATCCCCACATGACTGTGCTGCAAAACATCATTGAAGCGCCAGTCGGGGTGCATAAACAGGATCGTCAGGAAGCGCAGGCGTATGCCATGGAGTTGTTAAAACGCGTTGGGCTGGAGCACAAGGCGGATGCCTACCCACGCCACCTCTCCGGCGGTCAGCAGCAGCGCGTTGCCATTGCGCGTGCGCTGGCCATTCGCCCGAAAGTGATGTTGTTTGATGAACCGACGTCGGCGTTGGACCCCGAGTTGGTCGGTGAAGTGCTGGCCACCATGCGCTCCCTGGCCGAACAAGGCTTAACGATGATCGTCGTCACCCATGAGATCGGTTTTGCCCGCGAAGCGGCAGATCGTGTGATCTTTATGGATCAAGGCGTTGTTGTTGAGCAAGGACGTCCAGATGATGTGTTGGTCACACCGCAGCACCCGCGCACCCAAGCCTTCCTGAGCCGCTTTATTTGATGCGCTACGCGGGCAAAAAAGGGGGATTTATTCCCCTTTTTTGCATCCCGGAGGCAAAAAATGTGATTCATTGCACATGCTATTTCCCTCCGAGGCCGTTCTGACCAT
>NZ_JAGFPF010000352.1:0-1691 GCF_025962695.1 Candidatus Symbiopectobacterium sp. NZEC135
GAGCGAAGTAAACCAAACCGTCATAGCCACTGATGGTGGTGTTGCCACTGGTTTCATCGGTAATCCAGGTGCCGACGCGCAGCGCTTCACCGTGGCTGTTTCGCAGCGCGATATTGGCTGAACGTACCTTTTTGATGGCAAAAGAGGCCAATGTGCCACTGCCTTCCTTCACGGCTAACCGGGTTTCAACGCCAGAGATGTCGACGTCCGGTGGTAAAGCAAGCGGATCGATTTCCACCTTGGCCGGGTAGTGGGAGGTTACCCACGGGATCAGCAGTCGTCCTTGCTGGTTGGTATAGCCGACTAACTGGTTTTCGTAGCGCACGGGCACGTCGGCATAGCCTTGCGTATCGACCACAATAAAGGCGTCATTGATACGGTTGCTGGGAAACAGGCTGCCATCCAGATAGATTACCGAGCCGCTCATTTCTCCCCATTGCGTTTGGCTCCCCTCGTTGCCATAGATTCCTCCCTGTAGCTGGTTATACGGGCCGCGCCAACTGAGCGCCCCTTGATGATAAGGATCGTTGCCAGCACTGTAGGCCAGGTTCCAGCCAAAACCGCCGTCGAGGGGAAGGGTGCGCGTCACACCCAGCGTTGTGAGGCTCTCTCCCTGGTTGTTACGTTGCACGCTGGTGTTGAACGTATCGTTGTTGCCAAAGGGGATAATCACCTGGAGCTGTGCGCTGTAACCGCGATCGCCCAGCGTTTTGTTGGCCGCCAGATAGAGCGTGCTGTTGCCCCACAGTTGCCGCGTGTAGGAGAGATTGACTAACTCAGTGCGCGAATCGTTAAACGGGGTAATGGCGAAATACCCCACCCCGACGGTGCCGTTTGCCGGGCCAAATAACAGGCTGCTAAGGGTAGCTTGCAGGCTCTCTTTGCTCATGTTACCCGGTGTGGTGTAAGTGCTGAGATCCTGATAGCGCGACGTGCGGCGCTGGTGCTGAAGGTTGAACCCCACGGTATTGCCATAGTAGGAGTAACCGAAGACGTATTGTTGTCCGCCTCCGTCCCGTTCACTGTGACTGTAAGCGGTGCTAAGCGTACCCCAGCGCCCTACGGCCATGTCTGCGCCTGCGCCGAGCAGGGAGAGGTCACGCACCGTTTCGCCATGGCCGGAAAGCGTCAGGCTCTGTGTGAGACCATAGCGATAGAAGCCGCTGAATGCGGGATCTGACGCATAGCGATCCTGCCCCAACCCGTAGGTTCGGCGCAGCACGCCAACGGAGAGGTCGAAATCGCTAAGCCCCTGACGCAGTAGGGTGTTGGAGACATAAAACGGCACGCTGGTAGCAATCTGTCGCCCTTGTGCATCGGTGGTAACGATCGTCGCTTCACCCGCACCGTTGAGATAGGGAGTATTGGTCAGGGTGAACGGGCCGGAGTTGAGCGCCATGCTGCTGGTTTTAAACCCGTTGATAAGCAAATCCACCGTGCTGGGTACCGCAGCAGAGCCTCCATATTGCAACATGGGATAGGTAACGATATCCGGTCGCAGATTGAAATTACGCCCAATGCGCAGACCCGCCATACGTGCTGATTGGCTCCAGGTAAGCGAGTTGCTGATGAGATCGCCAAGCTGGTAGCTGACCATCCGCTCACTGTCGCTGTAGCGCCAATAGGTATCGTAGCGACGATAGCGGCTGCCATTGTCGGTGTAGGGGCTTTTTATTACCCACAGCCCCGAG
>NZ_JAGFPF010000354.1:0-1690 GCF_025962695.1 Candidatus Symbiopectobacterium sp. NZEC135
GTAGGGAAGCAGACTCGCAGGCATGATGACAGTTCCTACTTGGCAGTGCGTAAAGATGAGAGAATGAAATTTTTGTCCGGCTCCCTTTTTATCATAACTTCCCCACTGAATCGAAACTTCCTTAATGCCGTTGGCTAACTTCCGAGATTAATCGGAACAGTTAACCCTTTTTGCTGTGATATTCACCAGTGTTTAGGGATAACGCTCCCAATCTGGGAACGTTATCCCTGCATCTTGTGTGCTGTTCAGCTCGGGTTTTAGATCGCTTTGCGCATAATTGCGCACCATTTCATGGTGTACATAGTACTCAATTGGTGTACTATGTACCCTTGCAGGGAGAGCATTTCAGTGAGCTATGGGATAGCGTTTATCGAAACTCCGATCTTTACTCGTCAGATAAAGCAGATTGCCACTGATGATGAGCTTAAAACACTACAGAGAACGCTTATCGAATCGCCAGAAAAAGGCGACCTGATACCGCAAACGGGTGGATTGCGAAAAATCAGAATGGCCGTGGGTGCTAAGGGAAAAAGTGGTGGTGTCAGAGTGATTTATTTTCTGGCAACGGTCGAGGTCATCTATCTTGTGTTGGCCTACTCGAAAAGCATGAAAGAAAGTCTGAGCGACGCAGAGAAAATTGAACTGAAAAAATTAACGGCATTATTGAAAGGTGAGGTGTGAAATGCGTTTATTTGACGAACTAAAAATGTCTTTGGAAGAGGCTGTCGATATCAAGCAGGGAGGTAAGTCTCCCGCGCGTGTTACCCACTACGATATTGCAGATGTTCGGGCGATAAGAGAACAGCTCAATATCTCTCAGGGTGAAATGGCAAAAGCACTTGGAACCAGCATTGATACCATCAAAAGCTGGGAAGCTAAACGACGTAACCCCACTGGGCTTGCGGCAAAAGTATTGGCGACCATTCAGGCTAATCCCGCTTTCTTTTATGAACTGGCTGCGCATTGATGAATTTTACCATCTCTGACCGCTAACCCTTATCGGGCCAATTTGTTTATTTTTGCTGTCGTGATAGCCCATATTTCTGTCTCTGATTAGCATGACGGCCAAAAAAAAGCCGGTAAAAACCGGCGAAAGGATCGGAAATTGGGAAATAAATGATGATAGCAACACCATTTTACCGCGTTGCGTTCGCTGCTTTTGTCGATTAATGCGATTACTTATTGCGCGATCATCGCCATAATGCGCAGCCCCCGTTTGCTGTTGTGCTTGTTTACAATGATTTGACCGTGGATAGCACGCAAGCCTGTCTCACATCATCCGCTTTTTGCCGTATAATCTCGTGCTTTACGTTTGAGTTTTGGGGTAATGGTGAAACAACTTTCTCACTTGTTGCGTCGTATGCAGCAGGTATTGCGTGAACCACAGCCAGCAATGCCGGGAAGCCGACAGCTCGTCGTCTCTTTGACCGTGGATGTCGCGGCGGCAGAAGAGAGTGAGCCGTCATTGTTGCCCTGGTTGGCCACCCAGCCCGTCTATCCCCAGTTTTACTGGCAGCACCGGCAGGAGCCTGAAGAGGCTGCCGTGTGCGGTATCGTGCGCGGTTTTCGTCATATCAGTGATGCCGAAGGGTTTTTTCAGCGCTATCGCAGTGCGCCGGATGTGCGTGTCTGGGGCCTCAACGGCTTTGAGCACAGCGCCGTAGAAGGGGGAGATCCGGCCGACTATCTC
>NZ_JAGFPF010000356.1:0-1652 GCF_025962695.1 Candidatus Symbiopectobacterium sp. NZEC135
CGATTCCACAGGCCCTGCAACAACGATTTATGTTGTTGTTCCCCACCGGCATTGAACTCCCAAAAATAGACGCGCCACCTACACCCGATCATCTCAACTTATTCAATATGGCCACGCATTATGCGAACAATTTCCCTGGCAGAACTGCCTGAAGAGTGCCGCGACTCAGTACTGATTAGGTCTAAAAATCGTAAACAACAATGCCGTTCCCAAAATGCCATTGAGCATACCTTACGCCGCTGCCATGAGATTTATGATGAACAAAAGCAGACATCCGAGGAGATAAAAAAGCAGAAAGAAAAGGAAGGATTTTCCGCAGGTTTCAAACTGTTCTTCACCACAATGCTTTCCATGCTGAACGACTATGAAACGCTACAGCATCAACGCTGGACAGAGCAGCGCCAACATTTGCAGAAGGCGCTGACCCAAACCTTGCACGATCCGATCATCGTTGAATACGTGGTTACACAGTTAAACGCGCATTGCAGCCATAGCGATGCGATGACGCTTATCTTGCCCGAGGTACCTGACCTATCGCCACATTTGACGTGTTTAACCACTCATGAAAATCACATTACGCTGCAATGTGGCTCGCACGCACTACGCTTTCCTGCGCAAGCACTTTGCCAGCAATGGATGACACAGGCTGATAGCGAAACACAGGAATTCACACAGCAACTGGATGCATTAACGCCAGCAACGCTACAAGAGATTATTGACATGCTGCAACAGGCTATACCCACTTTCACATACACTGCCAAGGATGAAGATTGATGATATCACGCACCCAACCCGAAGGAATTAATCCCGTATCGAATCATGTCCCTGGCCCAGACAATGATGGCTTCGACGCCCTGGTTTTGCACTACCTTAGCGTTAATCATCCGCAGGGCAATCTGCAAAGCATACTGGAAAAACTGAAAGCGCTTGCGCCCAACTCACCATTAACGTTAATGGCTCTGAGTAGAGCAGTAAATGTCGCTAACGCAAAGATGCGCAAGGACCCCGCACATGCGCAATACGCGAATACGATTCTCTACAAAAGGGCCATGCAACTTACAGGTACTAATATCCTATACACGACGATGATGAATGATATATTTTTCCCTACGGATGAGGAGAATACGGTTCTGGACAAATTTTAACACCATCATGGCATTGCTTTAGACATTAGCAGAGAGTGACCAACGCCACCTTTAAAAGGTGGCAAGGAGCGCCTGTTTAGCGTTGATTTGTCCATTCCGACGAGTGAACTTCACCATCTTGCTCAATGACAACCGAATGTCCCGAGGTCATCGAATTTTTCGTTAAATACCATAACAGGTAAGCCGTAATGATAAACACCACAACCAGCACTGCATTCCTGAGACGCATATTTTTTTTCTTTGGCCTGACACAAGGAGAAATCGCCAATGAATTGACAGGAATGGATGTCAGATTGATCAATGAGGTTCTGTCATAAACAAACTGCCCACACGACGTGTCATACTGCGCCGTATAGAGGGTTTCTACTTCAGGGTGAGTGCTAAAAGCATCCTCCACCACACCTGCCTGAGGCTCATCAAAAGAAGGGGTCACACCAAAACGGTATCCCAACTTAGGGATAGTCACGATGATTTGCTTATCTTTATCCTGCAAATTACGCCGCAGTG
>NZ_JAGFPF010000355.1:0-1675 GCF_025962695.1 Candidatus Symbiopectobacterium sp. NZEC135
GCCTGCTGTTCGCGCTGATCAACCGTTTCAGAAGCGAAGAAGTGGTGCTGGATGCCGAAGATAACGCCGAGGAGACTTCTCGCGCGTCATAAACTGAGCATTGCTCAGGTTTCCGGGGATGGTATTATCCCCGGAAACAGAAAAACATCACAAAGGATTGTTAATCATGAAGAAAACAACGTTGGCGTTGTTACTGGGTCTATCGTGTTCTGCTTTTGCCCAAGACGCTGATGACGCCGACAGGCTCTACGACCGCCTCGAACATCCCTGTGCTGGGGTTTGTTTATGAGTTTGGCGTTTCCGTTCCCAAAAATACCCAACAGGCGATCGACTATTATCAGCAGGCCTGTGCGCTGGGTGGCGATTATGGTTGTTATAACGCCGGGTATTTTTATCAATATGGCGTCGGCGTGCCGCAGGATAACGTCCGTGCCGGCCAATTGCTGGCAAAGATTAATGCTGCGGATATTGATATCGAAACGGCCAAGTCGCTTGGACACACCATTTATGAAGCCAAAGCCAAGGCTGAAACCGATGCAGAGATGCGCGCACCGATCCTGAAATATGTTTCCCGCTATTTAAATACCGCCGATGCGGAAACACGGCGGATATTCAGCCGCCTTGGTTTGAGTAAAAGCGACACGTTACGGCTGGCAAAGCGTTGGGCACAGCAGGGCGATCCCAAAGTAAATTTCTACGTCGGGCATTTTTATAATTTCGGTTACTCCTCGATCAAAGAGAAAGATATTGAGGCGATGCGCTGGTTTCGCCGCGCGGCAGAGGGCGGAGAGGCGGACTCGCAGAATCTTCTTGGCCTGGCCTATCGCGAAGGACGCTGGGGTGTAGATGTTGCTGCGCAAGACGCTGTCACCTGGTTTGAACGTGCCGCGCAGCAGGGCAATAAGGATGCCATGATCAATTTGGGGGAAATGTATTACACCGGTGAAGAGATTGACGGTGATTATGACAAGGCGCGCACGCTGTTTACCCAGGCCTATGACAAAGGCGTATCGCGGGCGGCAAAATACCTCGCCTGGATCTATTACAACGGTCAGGGTGTGACGAGCGATTGCCAGAAGGCTTGGGAGTATCGCGACCGGGGGCGCACTGACGAAACAAAAGCCAGCTATACGGCGCACTGCGTCAACGATAAGCGTGAGCGTGAAGAAAATCGCCAAACCTTGCCCTCATTGGTATTGAAAAACGAATCGACCTTTCTTGGTGGCAACGGTGGTGCATTGAAATGTGAAAATCATTTTATCGTTGATACCAACAAACTTGCTGAAGTGGCTAATTTGCGCGTCGTCGTCACGCTAAGAAACCGCGAGGGTGCCAGTGGACAATACACGTTGGCGTTTGCCCCCTTTGGCATGAATACCATGAATGAAACGCTGTACGGCCGGGAATACAGCTCTTTTCGTTCCGCCGAGCTGGTTCCACAAAAAACCAAAGACTTTTGCCAGCCTGGTGACGTGACATTCCAAATTGATTCCGCCACGGCGCGTATCAACGGGCAGGAAAAAGAGCTGCTGGCGACCGGGATTATCAAGCCGTATGTCAAAAATGCCGGGTAATGGCCTTTCGTTAGGACAATTCGCCTGAACAGTGAGGCGGTATCGAGAAAAACAGCCCGGTTGATGCGCTATCAACAGGGCTCGCTTTCTGTGGTAAACTC